>CAYVJJ010000070.1:0-10897 GCA_964451655.1 uncultured Mycobacteriaceae bacterium
GGTGCGGGACGGTGCTGCGGCCGGCGCCGTGCCCTGTGGGGGGACGGTGGCCCGGGTGCGGGCTGATGCCCGGCCGAGAACTGATGCCCGGCCGAGAACTGATGCCCGGCCGAGAGCCTCGTCCAGCCAGCGGTCGACGACGGCGAAGGCGTGCGCACGGACCTCGGGCGCCGAGAGGAACACGTCGTGCAGCGCCCCCTCGAGCGGCACGATGGTGTTCTGCCCCCCGAGGCACCCCGACCAGCGCGCGATCTGCTGCACGTCCAGGACCGTGTCGGACGTGCGGGTCAGCTCCGACGCACGGGAGGTGAACACGCTCCGCGCCGAGCGCAGGACCAGGGAGGGGACGCCCACGTCGAGGCCGCGGTGCAGCCGGGCGTGGCCACGACGCACCGCGCGCAGCCAGCCGGCGGTCACCGGGAACCCGGTCAGCGGCTTCCAGTCGAGGTCGTACGTCCACTCGCCGCCGTGGGCGGCGCTGACGGCCTCGCCGTAGACCGCGGACAGTTCGGTCGGGATCACGGTGGACGGCCGGGCGCGGCCCACCGCGTCGATGGCGACGGTGCCGACGGAGCGCTGGTAGGACGGGCCCTGCAGATCGAACCACGGGCTGTTGAGGATCAGGCCGCTGATCTCCCCGGAAGGATCCGTGCCGGCCCGCCGCATGCGGTCGAGCCACAACGGCAGGATCAGGCCGCCCGTGGAATGGCCGATCAACAGCACAGGGGCACCCGTTTCGCTGCGCACGCGTGCCAGCGCCCGCGCGAGCTCCTCGTCGTATTGGGCGAGGTCGCGGACGTAGTGCGGCGTCTGGCCGCGGCGCAGCGAACGGCCGCACTTGCGCAGATCGAGCGCGTAGAAGGCGTATCCGCGGCGGGCGAAGTGCTCGGCCAGGTGCCGTTGGAAGAAGTAGTCGGTGAAGCCGTGCACGTAGAGGGCGGCGTGCCGGCGCGGAACGGGGCCGTCGGAATGCGGGGGAGCATGCCGGACCAGGGTGGCGGTGATCTCGCCCTCACCGTCGGGATCCGCGCCCAACGGTATGTCGAGGGCCTCGAAATCGTCTCCGAGCACGTCCGGGCGCCAGTCGGGGGCAGTCATACGTCCAGGTTATCGGGAGCGGTCCGCCGGCCGGGTGTCACGGTGGTCACGGCGCGGGCGCGGTCCGGTGCAGATTGCGCGCGACCGCCGAGTAACCTCGAGGGCGATCCATGACTCACCCAGACCGAGGAAGTTGAGTTCCAGTGGCGAATCCCTCAGGTGCAAAGCGCGGCCCCCAAGGAGTGAAGACCGACGTGGTCCTCGTCGGGGCGGGCATCATGAGCGCGACGTTGGGCGTGCTGCTGCGGCAGCTGCAGCCGGATTGGTCGATCACGCTCATCGAGAAGCTCGACGCCGCCGGTGCCGAGAGCAGCGACCCGTGGAACAACGCGGGGACCGGGCACTCGGCGCTGTGCGAGCTCAACTACACGCCGCAGAACGCCGACGGCTCCGTGGACATCTCCAAGGCGGTCGGAGTCAACGAGAAGTTCCAGCTTTCGCGCCAGTTCTGGGCGTACGCGGTGGAGCACGGCATCCTGCCGGAGCCCCGCGAGTTCATCAACCCGATCCCGCACATGAGCTTCGTGCACGGCGCGGACGACGTGGAGTACCTGGGCAAGCGCTACGAGGCCCTCGCCGGGCATCCGCTGTTCCAGGGCATGGAGTTCTCCACCAGCGAGGAGGAGTTCTCGCGCCGGCTGCCGCTGATGGCGCGGGGACGCGACTTCTCCGACCCGGTCGCCATCAACTGGACCGACGCCGGCACCGACGTCGATTTCGGCGCGCTCACCAAGCAGCTGCTCGCCGGACTGGGCCGTGACGGCTCCACGCTCGCCTTCGGCACCAAGGTGACGGATCTGGCGCAGCAGTCGGACGGCAGCTGGAAGGTCTCGGTCCTCAATCTGCGCAGCCGTGAAAAGTACACGATCGAGGCCAAGTTCGTGTTCGTCGGCGCCGGCGGCGGCGCGCTTCCGCTGTTGCAGAAGTCGGGCATCCAGGAGGCCAAGGGCTTCGGCGGATTCCCGGTCAGCGGCGAGTTCCTGCGCTGCAACAACGAGGAGCTCATCGCTCAGCACGCGGCGAAGGTGTACGGGAAGGCCGGCGTCGGTGCACCCCCGATGTCCGTGCCGCACTTGGACACCCGCGTGATCGGCGGCAGGCGGGGCCTGCTTTACGGCCCGTACGCCGGGTGGTCGCCCAAGTTCCTCAAGGCCGGCAAGCTCACCGACCTGCCGCTGTCGGTCAAGCCGAACAACCTCATGTCGATGATCGGCGTGGGCCTGACGGAGTTCGGGCTCACCAAGTACCTCATCGGCGAGCTGGCCAAGTCCGAGGCCGGGCGCATCGAGACGCTGTCCGCCTTCGTCCCCACCGCCGAGGCCGGCGACTGGGACCTGATCACCGCGGGCCAGCGCGTGCAGGTGATCAAGCGCAACGGCATGGGCGGCAGCCTGGAGTTCGGTACGGCGGTGCTCAACTCGGCCGACGGGACCATCGCCGGGCTGCTCGGCGCGTCGCCCGGGGCCTCCACCTCGGTGCACGCGATGCTCGACGTGCTCGAGCGCTGCTTCCCGCAGCGCTACTCGGGCTGGCAGCCCAAGCTCAAGGAGATGGTGCCGTCGCTCGGCGTGGCGCTCTCGGACAATAAGGCCCTGTTCGACGAGGTGTGGAAGTGGACCGACTCCGCCCTCCAACTCGATGAGCCGGCCCCCACGCCGGCGCAGCCCGTCCAGGCCTGAGCGGGCGATGGGCGAGCCTGAGGGGCCCGCGCCGCAGACGGCCTACCTCGCTGGACTGCACCTGCGCGGCCGTGATGTGGTGCTGATCGGCGGGGGGACGGTGGCGCAGAGGCGCCTGCCTCTGCTGCTCGATTCAGGGGCCCGCGTCACCGTGGTGGCGCCCCGCGTCACCGCGGCCGTGGATGCGCTGGCCGAGGCCGGCCGCATCCGCCGCGTCGCGCGCCCGTACCGGAACGGTGACCTGACCGACGCGTGGTACGCCGTCATCGCCACCGATGACAGCACGGTGAACGAAGCGGCGTCGGCGGAGGCCGAGGAGCGCCGGATCTTCTGCGTGCGCTCGGATGCGGGGGCGCGGGGAAGCGCGGTGACCCCCGCGACGGCACGGCATGGCGACGTGACCGTGGGCGTCGTCGCACACGGTGATCACCGCCGCTCGGCGGCGGTGCGCAATGCCCTGCGCGGGGCGCTCCAGGCGGGCCGGGCGGTCGAGGATGATGCGCGATTGCCCGCGGGGGTCGCGCTGGTCGGCGGCGGGCCCGGCGACCCGGACCTGATCACCGTCCGCGGCCGGCGGCTGCTCGCCCGTGCGGACGTGGTCGTGGCCGACCATCTGGCGCCGGCGCAACTGCTCGAGGAACTGCCGCCGTCGGTCGAGGTGGTCGACGCCTCGAAGCTGCCCTACGGGCGCTCGATGAAGCAGGAGAGCATCAATTCGCTGCTCATCGAGCGGGCACGGGCCGGCAGCTTCGTGGTGCGTCTCAAGGGCGGTGACCCCTACGTGTACGGCCGCGGCTTCGAGGAGCTCATCGCATGTACGGAGGCCGGGGTCCCGGTCACGGTGGTGCCGGGCATCACCAGCGCGTTCTCGGTGCCCGCCGCGGCGGACGTGCCCGTGACGCATCGGGGCGTGACGCACGAGGTGGTCGTCGTCAGCGGGCATCTGGCGCCCGGAGACGCCGAGTCGCTGGTGGACTGGGACGCGCTCGGCAGGCTCACCGGCACGATCGTGATCCTCATGGGCGTGCGCAGACTCGCGCAGTTCGCGGAGGCGCTCATCGCCGCGGGCCGGCCCGCCGGCACCCCGGCCGCGATCATCCAGGAGGGCACCACTGCGCACCAGAAGGTGGTGCGCGCGCCGCTGGAACGGATCGCGGAGAGGGCGCGGGCCGAAGGTGTGCAGCCGCCGGCGGTCACGGTCATCGGGCCTGTGGTGGACGTAGGGGCGCACGTCGAGGGACGCACGCCGTTGCTGCAGGGGCAGAGGCGGTTCTGACCGTCAGCTGGTGAGGACGGCGAGTTCGCGTTCCCCGGTGACGTCCACGCGCAACCCGGCCTTCGCGGCGACGCGTGCCACGCCGTCGACGTCGGCCGGCGCGGTCCGAGCGACGGCGAGCGCGCGGGCGAGCAGCCCCTTGTGATGCTTGTTGAAGTGGCTGACCACCTTGCGGGTCCCGTCCGGCATCTCGGTGAGGACGGTCGCTGTCACGGCCTCCGGCACCGGCCCCAGGGCGCGATACCCGCCGGAGCGCAGGTCCACCACCAGCCCTCCGTCGGCCTCCGTGCGGATCGCCGAGGCCAGCTCCGGCTTCCACTGCGAGGCGAGCGTGCCCATGCCGGGCAGACGCGAGCCCGCGGACAAGCGGTAGGCCGGGATCATATCCGGTGCCCGCACCGCGCCGAACAGGGCGGAGCCCACGCCGAGCCGCGTCTCGGCACGCGCTCGCTCGGCGGTGGTGAACGATCCGGCGTCGAGCGCGTCGAACAGAACCCCGGTATAGCGGTCCAGTGCGGCCAACGTCGGGGCGTCGGGGATCGCGCGGTTGCGTCCGACCTCACCGGCCTGACGCGGCCCCAGCTTCAGCGCCGTCATGGCGGCGTCTTCGTCCTGGGACAGCTCCACCAGGGCGGTCAGGATCCTCTTACGGGTGTCGGTGAGCGCGGGCATCGACAACGACGCCAGGTCCAGCGGGGGGCCGTCGCCGCCGGGCGCCTTGGTCTCGGAGGGGGGAAGCAGCACGAACACGAGCGATCACGGTAGCGCACCCGCGTTTCCGCCCGCGGTCCGCGGCGCGCGGGGCGGTGCGGTGCAGCATGCGCGGCGCGGCAGACTAGGCTGGGTGCCCGTGATCATTCGCCTGTCCCAGCTGTTCCTGCGCACCCTGCGCGACGACCCCGCCGACGCCGAGGTGGCCAGCCACAAGCTGCTGGTGCGTGCCGGATACGTCCGCCGCGTAGCGCCGGGCGTGTATTCATGGCTGCCGCTCGGCCTGCGGGTGCTGCGCCGGGTGGAGCAGGTGGTCCGCGAGGAGATGGACGCCATCGGCGCCCAGGAGATCTCGTTGCCGGCGCTGCTCCCGCGCGAGCCCTACGAGGCCAGCAACCGGTGGACCGAATACGGCGACAGCCTCTTCCGGCTGCAGGACCGCAAGGGTGCGGACTATCTGCTGGGGCCCACCCACGAGGAGCTGTTCACCCTCACCGTGAAGGGGGAGTACAGCTCCTACAAGGATTTCCCGGTCACGCTCTACCAGATCAAGGAGAAGTACCGCGACGAGGAACGCCCGCGCGCCGGAATCCTCCGGGGCCGCGAGTTCGTGATGAAGGACTCGTACTCGTTCGACCTCGACGAGGAGGGGCTCGAGGCCTCCTACCAGGCGCACCGCGGCGCCTATCAGCGGATCTTCGACAGGCTCGGCGTCGACTACGTGATCGTCTCGGCCACCTCCGGAGCGATGGGCGGCAGTGCCTCCGAGGAGTTCCTGGCGGTGAGCGAGGCGGGCGAGGACACCTACGTGCGCTGCGCAGAGTCCGGGTACGCCGCCAACGTGGAGGCGGTGACCACACCGGCCGCTCCCGCGGTGGCGTGGGACGGCGCCCCCGCCGCGCAGGTGATGGACACCCCCGGCACGGAGACCATCGAGACCCTCGTCGCGTGGGCCAACGGCGACGAGGGTGCGGCCCGTGTATACGGCCGCGCGGTGACGGCGGGCGACACTCTCAAGAACATCCTCGTCAAAGTCCGCGAGCCGGGCGGCGAGTGGGAGTTGCTCGCGGTCGGCATCCCCGGCGACCGCGAGGTCGACGGCAAGCGCCTCGAGGCCTCGCTCGCGCCGGCCGAGGTCGAGATGCTCGGCGATGCGGACTTCGCCGCGCACCCGTTCCTGGTGCGCGGCTACATCGGCCCGCGTGCCGTGCAGGAGCATGGCGTGCGGTATGTGGTGGACCCGCGCGTGGCGGAGGGGACCCGGTGGATCACCGGCGCGGATGAGCCGGGCAAGCACGTCGTGGGTCTGGTGGCCGGACGCGATTTCACCCCCGACGGCACCATCGAGGCCGCCGAGGTGCGGGACGGCGATCCGTCTCCGGACGGCGCCGGGGCGCTGCGCGCCGCCCGGGGCATCGAGATCGGCCACATCTTCCAGCTGGGGCGCAAGTACACCGATGCGTTCGCGGTGGATGTGCTGGCGGAGAACGGCAAGCCCGTGCGGCCCACGATGGGCTCGTACGGCATCGGCATCTCCCGGCTGGTCGCGGTCCTCGCCGAGCAGCACCACGACGACAAGGGGCTGTGCTGGCCCGCCGCCGCCGCGCCGGCGGACGTGCACGTGGTGATCGCGAACAAGGACGAGCAGGCCCGTGCCGGTGCGGAGGAACTCGCCGCCGGGCTCGACGGGGCCGGAGTGGCCGTCATCCTCGACGACCGCAAGGCGTCGCCGGGCGTGAAGTTCAAAGACGCCGAGCTGCTCGGCGTGCCGGTGGTCGTCGTGGTGGGCCGCGGCTGGGCGGAGGGCACCGTGGAGTTGCGCGACAGGGCCGGCGGCGATACCCGCATGGTCCCTGCGGGCGAGGCGCGGGAGGCCATCCGGGCGGCCGTCGGCCGCTGAAGAGCGGATACGGTCCGTACCCGTCCGCGGGGCAGGGCAGGTCAGCCGGGCGCGCCGGGGAAGGCCACGGTGGGCGGCACGGTGCCGACGGCGACCCGCCACCTGCCGGCGCGCACTGCCGCGTCGGAGAGCGCCGTGACGGCGAAGTCGCGTATCTCGGAGGACCGCGCGTGTTCGAGCGCGGACCGCCATGCGACCGCGCAGTCGTGCTCGGCCGTGACGGCCAGCCGCCCGGCCGACGCGGCGTCGTCCACGGGGAACGGCAGGGTGTAGCCGCTGGCGGCGGGGGGTGCGTCGGCGCCCGCCGCGGTGAGCATGGCGATCACGGCCTCGCGGCGCGCGCGGTGGGCGGCGGCGTGTTCAGCGATCTGGGACAGTCGGTCCGGCCGTGCGAACGCGGTGGCCGTGCCGTAGGCGTAGATCGCACCGTCCTCCGCCCCGAGCGCGGTGGAGAGTGCAGCGATGTCGGCGTCGGACAGCTCCGGCGTGCCGGAGGCGGAGGACGTGGACGGCGCGACGGCGGGTGCATCGGAGGAGGTGGTCATGGGATAAGCACCTTCTGTTCAGCGGCGCAGGCCGCGCTGACCGCGCCGGCCAGCCCCGCGCGGTATCCGTCGAGGCCGTGCGCGGCGTCGGCGGCGGCACGCTGCGCAGCGGCGAGCGCGGCACGAAGTTCGGCGACTGTGGGAGGGGGAGGCGGAGGCGGCGGGGGCGTCCCGTTCCCGCCGGCACCGCCGTCTGCGGGACCGCTCGGCGCCGGCGTGCCCGCGGTGTCACCGGCCCCGGGGTCCGGGCCGGGTGTCGTGCCCGCCGCGCGGTGGATCTCCGCGGTGAGCGCGTCCGCGTGTGCGCGCCGTTCGTCGCTGATCACCGTGGCCGCATCGGCGCTGTCCGGCGACGCGGCGGCGAGACGCCGGGCGAGGTCCGCATCCGAGGCGGCCTGGTCCGCGAGGAGCTGCAGCGGGTCCGTCTCGGGCTCCTGCGTGCCGAGAGTGCATCCCGCGGCGGTCGCGCCCACGGCGGCGAGTACGGTCCCGCCGAGCACTGCGGCGCCGGAGGTGCGGAGCACAGCACGGCGCGGCAGCCCCGCCGCTGCGCCGGGGCGCCCGGCACCGCCGTCCCGCCGCGGATCGGTACCGGACACGGTGGTGCCGCTGGGCGTGCAGCCCTCCACGCCGGTTGCGCGGGAGCGGTCGGATACTCGTGTGTGAAGCAGACGCACGCCGGACAGTCTGCCAGCATTGGCGCGATAGTCTGGACATCCGTACCGTGTACGGCGCCGCTGCCGGGCCGCTCCCGGTCCGACGGCCCGGGCGGCGTCCGGGCGGGTGAGTGCCGCGCTTCCGCGGGACGGCGGTGCGCGGGGCCGACCGCCGCGCCGCGGAGCGAGTGAGGAGAACGAGACCATGCCGGTGCCGACACGCGAGCAGGTGATGGCGCTGTTGACCGAGCCGGTCCACCGGGACGGTGCGGAGGTCGAGGCCGTCGAGGTCACCTCCGCGGGCGCCAAGTCCGTGGTCCGGGTGATCCTCGATGCGGAGACGGGGCTTTCGCTCGACGATGTGGTCGAACTCACCGGGACCGTGTCGTCGGTGCTCGACGCGGAGCCGGAGATGGGGCGGAGCCCGTACACGCTCGAGGTCACCTCGAGGGGTGTCGATCGGCCTCTGACGCTGCCGCGGCATTGGCGCCGGGCGCGAGGACGGCGTGTCGAGATCAGCACGGGGCAGGAGACGGTGGTCGGCAGAGTCGGCGTGCTCGACGCCGTGCATGAGCCGGCCGTCGTCGAGATCGTGGTGCCGGGCAAACCCGGGCCGACGGTGCGGAAGATCGAGCTGGACGCTGTGGAGCGCGCAGTCGTGCAGGTGGAGTTCGGGAAGCCGGATCCGCGGGAGATCGCGCTGTCCGGGCCGGCGGCGGACACGGAGCATGCGGGGCGTCGGGGCACGGCGCCCGGCGCAGCAGCGAAGGAGACGGACAAGTGAATATCGACCTGAGTGCCCTCAACGCGCTCGAGCAGGAGAAGGAGATCCCGCGCGGCGCGATCATCGACGCCCTGCGCACCGCCCTGCTCACCGCCTACAAGCACACCGCCGACCGGCGCGACACCCGTGCCCACCCGGATGCGCGCATCGACATCGACGAGAAGACCGGCGCGGTGCGCGTGCTCGTCAAGGAGACGGACGAGGACGGCAATCTCGTCTCCGAGTGGGACGACACGCCGGAAGGGTTCGGCCGCATTGCGGCGACCACCGCCCGCCAGGTGATCCTGCAACGGCTGCGGGATGCGGAGAACGAGAAGACCTACGGCGAGTTCTCGGCACGGGAGGGCGAGATCGTCGGCGGGGTGGTGCAGCGGGACTCGGCGGCCAATGCGCGCGGGATGGTGGTCGTCCGGATCGGCGACGACACCGGGGCGGTCGAGGGGATCCTGCCGCAGGCCGAGCAGGTGCCGGGGGAGACCTACGAGCACGGCGACCGCATCAAGTGCTACGTGGTGGGGGTGTCCCTGGGCCAGCGCGGCCCGCAGATCTCGCTGTCGCGGACGCATCCGAACCTCGTGCGCAAACTCTTCGCGCTGGAAGTCCCCGAGATAGACAGCGGTGAGGTCGAGATCTTCTCGGTGGCGCGTGAGGCCGGGCACCGCTCGAAGATCGCCGTGCACGCCGTCACCCCGGGGCTGAATGCCAAGGGTGCCTGCATCGGACCGATGGGGCAGCGCGTGCGCAACGTCATGCGCGAGCTCGGCGACGAGAAGATCGACATCATCGACTACGACGAGGACCCGGCGGTCTTCGTCGGCAACGCACTGTCGCCGTCGAAGGTGGTGTCGGTGACTGTGGTGGACGAGGCCGCCCGCGCGGCCCGGGTGATCGTGCCCGACTATCAGCTGTCGCTCGCGATCGGCAAGGAAGGGCAGAACGCGCGCCTGGCCGCCCGACTGACCGGTTGGCGCATCGACATCCGCAGTGATGCGGAGCCGGCGGCGCCGGAGTCGCCTGTCGACGGCGCCGCGCCGGACAACGCCGGAACGGAGCCGGGTTCGCCTCAGGGCGATCCGGAGCGGTAGACTGATCAATGGCCCGATTCGGCACGGAGTCGCCGCACCGGAGCGGCGTTGCCGCGCCGGTGCGCACTTGTGTGGGATGTCGCGGGCGCGAGTGCAGGTCCGCACTGCTCCGGGTGGTGGCACGCCCGGGTGAGGCAGGACGGCCCGGCACCGGCCCCGTGTCCATCGTGATTCCGGACCCGGACGGCAGCCTGCCGGGACGGGGCGCGTGGATCCACCCCACTGCGGAGTGCATGCGCGCTGCGGAGCGGCGGCGTGCGTTCGGTCGGGCCTTGCGTGTGCGGGGGAACCCGGACACGCGCCCGGTCGTCGAGTTCCTGTCGCGGGACTGAACGGCGTGCAGGATGCAGGCCGTCGGCCTGCGCGGCGGATCGGGCGGTCGGCGGACGTGGATGAACGGCCGTCGGCGCCGGTGGACCGCACAGGATCACCGGCGGAACGAAGGACCTCTTGAGAAGGACTGACTGAAACTCATGAGCACACCGTGAAGTACCAACGATGAACGTCCATCGGAGATAACCCGAGGTCGTGCGGGCCAGTGCCGCTCGGCCTCACCAGTGAGGAGAGTAGTGGCAGGCAAGGCCCGCGTGCACGAGTTGGCCAAGGAACTCGGTGTCACAAGCAAGGAAGTACTCGCGCGTCTGAAGGACCAGGGCGAGTTCGTCAAGTCCGCGTCGTCGACGGTGGAGGCCCCCGTCGCACGACGCCTCCGTCAATCATTCGATACGCCCGCTGCCGGTGACGGCGAGGCGGGCAAGACCGCCGCCAAGCCGGGCGCCGAGAAGGCCAAGCCCGAGTCGGGTGGCACCGCGTCGGCGCCCAAGCCTGCGGCGCCAAAGCCCGGCGCGGCTCCGTCGTCGGCGCCCAAGCCGGGACCGAAGCCCGCGGCGCCGAAGCCGGGGGCGAAGCCCGGCCCGTCGCAGCAGCACGCCAAGCCTGTCCCCAAGCCGGGCGGTCCGTCGCAGCAGCATGCCAGGCCGGTGCCCCCGCAGCGGGCCACCCCGCAGGCGCCCGCCGCATCGGCGGGCCAGGGCGGCGCCGCTCCCAAGCCGGGGCCACGCGCACCGCGTGTGGGCAACAACCCGTATTCGACGGCGCCGCGTCCGGCGCCGCGCCCGGGCGGACCGCGGCCCGGCCCGTCGCAGGGCGGCCCGCGTCCGCAG
>CAYVJJ010000071.1:0-10799 GCA_964451655.1 uncultured Mycobacteriaceae bacterium
GGTGGCCAAGTCCTTCCGGTCACGGTTTGTCTGAATGGCATGCCCGATGGCGCGGCTCGCGCCTGTGCACCGGACGCCCGGGTGCGCACCGGACAGCCGAATGCGCACGGACGGCCGGCCCGCCGGATACTCCAGGGTACCCGGGCGTCCTGGCGCTCCCCACAGCCCTCCTGACGCGGGGAACAATCCACTGCAATGACAACGTACGCGGCTCCCGGCGGGTTCCCGCGCCTCCGGAGGCGTACGCCACCCTCCCCCGTCCGGGATCAGGCCGCAGCCGGTGTCAAGGCCGCAGTCGGGATCACACCGCGTAGCCCGGCGCGATGCGCTGCCACGGCTGCAGGTCCGCGATCTCCGCGGCCAGCGCCAGAATCGTCGCTTCGCTGCCGGGGCGGCCGGCGAGCTGCACCCCGATCGGCATGCCGTTGTCCGGGTGGATTCCGGCCGGGACGCTCGCCGCCGGCCAGCCGAGCATGTTCCAGATGCCCGGATACGACGCGTACCGGATGCTGGACACCGCATTCGGCAGCCACCCGCGGTCCGACCAGCGGTCCGCCGCCGGCGCAGTCCGCAGCAGGGTGGGCGTGGCCACGATGTCGATCCGATCGAACAGCCCGGTCATGTCCTGCTCGATGCGCTCCGTATAGGAGTCCTGCACCAGGCCGAGCCGCTCGGCCGCATTCCCGATGGCGGCGTGCGTACGCGTCCTGGGAGCCAGCAGCCTGCGGTCCAGCGCGCGCGCCTGCCGCGCGGGCCCCCTCGTCCACCGTGCCAGCATCCCCACCGGGTTGGCCGGGTACGGGACCCGCTCCCGTGACACCTGGTGCCCGGCCCGCAGCAGCGCGTCACCCACCTGTTCGAGCGCTGCCGCCAGCGGGCGGTCCAGCCGCGTGACGGGGCTCGGCGTGTCCGCCGAGACGCCGATGCGCAGACCGGGGGCCGGGGCCGGGTCGGCCAGCGCCGGTTCGTCGGCCAGCACCGAGAGCATCAGCGCCGCGTCGGCGACAGTGGTGGCCAGCGGCCCCGACTCCGACATGCCGAACCAGGAGTCCGGCCCGTCCTCCGAGGGCAGCAGACCGCGGCCGGGTTTGATCCCGAACAGCCCGCAGTTCGCGGACGGTATGCGGATCGATCCCAGCCCGTCGGTGCCGTGGGCGATCGGCACCATTCCCGACGCGACGGCCGCCCCCGACCCGCCCGAGGAACCTCCGGGCGTGCGCGAACGGTCCCACGGGTTCCGGGTGATGCCGAACGACGAGTCGGTCGTGGGGAAAATGCACAGCTCCGGCACCGCGGTGATGCCGACGACGACCGCGCCCGCCCGCCGCAACCGCACCACCAGCTCGTCGTCCGCGGGGGAGGGTGTCTGCGGGGTGGCGGCCGAGCCGCAGCGCACGGATTCGCCCTCGACCGCCAGGACGTCCTTGATCGCCACAGGCACCCCCGCCAACGGCAATTCCGCCAGGTCCGGCCGCCGGGCCAGCGCACGCGCCTCGCTGCGCGCCTCGTCCGCGCGGACCCTCCGGAACGCACCCAGCTCACGGTCGCGCGCGTCGATGCGGCCCAATGCCCGCTCCACCGAATCGACCGGGGACAGCGCCCCCGAGCGCACCGCGGCCGCGATGGCCGTCGCGGTGTCGCCGTCCACGCCGCCGTCCGGCCGCGCGGCCCTGTGCGCATCCTCGGAACTCATACCCCGCAGGCTAGCCGTTTCCGGCACAGGCCGGAGCGCGACGGCTGCGGACGGGCCGGGAGGCGACTTCCTCCGCTTCCGGAGCCCCTGCCGCCCGATTCCCCGAGGACCCCCGGCTCAAGCGGAGTAGACGCGGGGGTCGAGGGTGCCGATGTAGGGCAGATCGCGGTAACGCTCGGCGTAGTCCAGTCCGTAGCCGACGACGAAATCGTCCGGGATGTCGAATCCGACGTCGCGCACGTGCAGGTCGGCACGGACCGCATCGGGCTTGCGCAGCAGCGCGCACACCTCCAGGGACCGCGGGTTCCGGGTGGCCAGGTTGCGCAGCAGCCACGACAGGGTGAGCCCGGAGTCGATGATGTCCTCCACGATGAGCACATCCCGGTCGGCGATGTCGCGATCGAGGTCTTTGAGGATGCGCACCACGCCGGACGACGACGTGGACGAGCCGTAGGAACTGACCGCCATGAACTCCATCTGGGTGGGCACCGGGATGCTGCGGGCGAAGTCGGTGAGGAACATCATCGCCCCCTTGAGCACCCCGATCAGCAGCAGGTCGCGGTCCGGGTCGCCCGCGCCGGCCTCCGGATAACGCGCGGCCACCGCGCGGGCCATCTCCGCGGTCTTGTCCCGGATCTGCTGCTCGGTGATCAGCACCGAGGCGATGTCATCGTCATAGATGCCACCCGCGTGGGCGCCGCCCTGGCCGGCACCCGTCAGATCGCCGTCGCCGTCACCGTCGGTCACGATTCCACTCCGCTCCACATCGACTCCACCGTCTTCACGCCCGGTCCACCGTCTTCCCGCCGTCGCGTTCACGCATCACCGTCAGCCTGTCATGCTGCCGCATCGCCACCAGACGCACGCCCGGGCCGCCGCCGCCCACCGCCACGCCGCCCTGCCCCCGCCACTCGCCGACGAGCGCGTCTATCTGCCGCAGGCGCGCGTCGGTCAGTCCGCGTGCGCCCTGCGCGGTCAGCCACCGCCGCAGCACACGGCGCCGCAGCGCCGGATCCGCCTCCGCCAGTATGTGGGCGTCGAGCGTTCCGCGATCGGCGGCGCGGCCGGTCTGCTGCGCGCGGGCGGCCAACTGTTCGGCCAGGCCTGTGAGGACGTGTTCGTCCTCGCGCAATTGCGCGGCCGTGCGGGTCAGCGCCTCTGCGACGCCCCCGCCGAGCACGTCCTCGAGCAGCGGCAGGACCTCGTGCCGCAACCGCACGCGGGTGAAGCGGGGATCATCATTGTGCGGATCGGCGTGCGGATCGAGCCCCCGTTCAGCGCACACGGCACGGGTGGCGGCCCGCCGCACACCCAGCAGTGGACGGCCCCACGGCGGGTTCCACGCCGCCATCCCCCGCACCGAACGCGGGCCCGAGCCGCGTCCCAGCCCCAGCAGCACCGTCTCCGCCTGATCGTCGAGGGTGTGCCCCAGCAGCACCGGGCGACCGGCGCGCGCGGAGTCGAGCGCCCCGTAGCGTGCGGCACGCGCCGCGGCCTCCATGCCGCCGGGGCCGTCGACCTGGACCTCCAACACGCGGGCATGTGCGCAGCCCAGCGCGCGGGCCTGCTCCGCCGCACGCCCGGCCACGGCCGCCGAGCCGGACTGCAGGCGGTGATCGACCGTCAGCGCCGTCACGCCGCCGCCCAACGCCGTACATTCGGGGACCGCGGCGGCGGTGAGCGCCAGCGAGTCGGCTCCTCCCGACAGACCCACGCACACCAGGCCGTCGGGGGCGTGCTCCCGCAGCCACCGCCGGACCGCCCGCCGGACCTCCGGCAGCACCGGCGCCGCCCTCATCCCAGCACGCGTGCGATCCACCGCCCAGGCTCCTCGATCTCGTCCTTGCGCGGCAGCGTCTCCGGTCCTGTCCACACCGTGTTGAACCGGTCCATCCCCACGGCGTCCACCACCGCGTCGACGAAGGCTTTGCCGCGCACGTACTGGGCCATCTTGGCGTCGACGCCCAGCAGCGCCCGCATGATCCGCTGGATGACGCTGGGATGGTGCTCGCGCCGGTGGTCGAAGGCCTTGCGGATGCGCGCCACCGTCGGCACCACCTCCGGGCCCACCGAGTCCATCACATGGTCGGCGTGCCCCTCCAGGAGCGTGCCCAACAGGAGCATCCGGTCGATCGCTTCACGCTGGGGGCCCGACGCGGCGGCGGAGACCAGGCCGATCATGCCCTTGTCCTCCGGCGCCTCCTCCCCCCGGCGGCGCTTGCGCAGTTGTTCCGCCACACGCCCGATCACCTCGGACATCGGCTCGTCGACCTCCGCGCTGAGCATGTCGATCGACTCGCGCATGTACCCGCTCAGCCACGGCGAGGAGGAGAACTGGACCCGGTGGGTGACTTCGTGCAGGCACACCCACATCCGGAAGTCCGCGGGCCGCACCTTCAGCGCGCGTTCGACGGCCACCACGTTGGGAGCCACCAGCAGCAGCGTGCCGTCGTCGGTGAAGGGGTCGTACTGGCCGAGGATCGCTGTGGAAAGGAAGGCGATCACGGCGCCCGCCTGCATCCCCCCGGCCTTGCCGGCCGCTCCGCTGACCAGCCCGCCGAGCATCCCTCCGAGCCCCGGACCGTGGTCGCCGTCGGCACCGTCCTCCTCGGCACCGTCCTCCTCGGCACCCGCGCCGGTGAGCACCCCCATGGATTCGGTGGCCGCTCTGGCCCAACCCGGCCGGTCGACCACCCGCGCGGCCGGAACGGGGAGCCCGTCCGCCAGCCGCGTCACCTCACGCACATGCGGTTCCGCCGCGGCAGACGCCCTGGCCAGCTCCTCATACACCTGATCGCGGGTGTAGGCGGTCATCGCGGGCCCGGACGGCGCCAGACGGGCCGCGATCCGTCCGGCCAGCGGCCAGTCGACGTCGTCGCCCGGAGGGCTCTGCCGCCGCCGGGACCGCCCGTCCGTCTCGTGACCGCCTGACTCACGCCCCGCCGGCCCGCGCATGTCGGCATCCCGCGCGTCGGCATCACGCACGTCCGGGTCCCGATCGCGATCGCCGTGACTCAGCCCTGGCATCCGCATCCCCTCAATTCGGCCGTGATCGCGTCGAGCGCCGGGCGCGCATCCGCGGGCGGGGTGCCCCCGGACATCAGCGCGAACGCCAGCACACGGCCATCGACGTCGGTGACCACCCCTGCCAGGGTGCTCACCCCCGACAGTGTGCCCGTCTTCGCCCGCACCCAGCCGGCGCCCGCCCGGGCGCCGTCCTCGTAGCGGTCGGCCAGCGTCCCCGTACCCGCAGCGACGGCCAGGGAGTCCAGCAACGGCCGCAGCCGGGGATGACCGGCCCCCGCAGCGCCGGCGAGCAGTTCGTCCAGCAGGCGCGCAGGGATCCTGTTGTCCACGGACATGCCCGACGAATCGTGCAGCTCCACCCCGGTCAGGTCGAACCCGGCGCCGCGCAGTACCGACTCGACCGCGGTGGCCGTGCCCGCGAAACTCGGCTCGTTGCCCGTGGCCAGCGCCACCTGCCGTCCCAGGGCTTCGGCCAGCACATTGTCGGAATGCACCAGCGTCTGACGGATCAGCTCGACCATCGGCGCCGACTGTACGCTCGCGATCCGCCTGGCCTGCGGTGGAGCGGAAGCCGTCCGCACCGCTGCCGGATCCGCGTCCAGCGCGGCGGCCAGCGCACGTCCGGCGTCCAGTGCGGGCGTCGCCGAACGCGGAGAATCCGGCTCCGTGATGTCCTTGCGCCCGCCGTCGAGGGCGACCGGTTGCATCGGGATGATGTTGCCGCCCGCGATGTCCGGCTCGAACCATCCCTGCGCCAGCCTGGGACCCGGATACAGGTCCACATCCACGTCGACCCCGGTCACGGGCACACCGGAGGCGCGGACCTGCTCGGCCAGGTCGGCGATGTGCGGCGCATCCGCGTAATAGCCCTCGCTGCCGGCGGGCTGCGCGGTGAGTGTCGGGTCGCCGCCTCCCACGAGCACTACGCGCCCGTCCGCGCCCTGCACCACGGTGGTCGTGATGCGCTGGTCGCGGGGCAGCGTCAGCAGTGCGGCGGACGCGGTGAGCAGCTTGGTCACGGAGGCGGGCGTCCGCGGGCGGGCAGGATCCTTGGACCACAGCACCTCGCCTGTCTCCGCGTCGCTGATCACGCCGGTGAGGTCACCCAGTGCCGGGTTGCCCAGCGCTCCGGCCAACGACGCATCCATTCCCTGCGGCGTCGGTATCGGCGCGTCCGGCGGCACCGGCGAAATCTGCGGCTTCGCGGTGATGAGCGCCGGCGGCGGCTCCGTGGCCCCCGCTGCACCCCCGCCTGTTTCCGCCACGCGCCAGGCCACCACGCCTGCCGCGGCCACGACCAGCACCGCCACCACGGTGGCGAGGATCCGCAGGCGGCGGCGTCTGGTGCCGGCCTTCCCTGATCCGCCTGCGCCGCGGCCCCCGAAGACACGCTTGAACATCGCGCTGATCGTCGTTCTCCTCGTGGTGCGGCGGCGGGGTCGGCACGTCCCGTACCGGAGCCGGGCTGCGGGCGGCACCGGAACGCGTCGACGCCTCGGCACGGCGACTCGGGCCGACGACGGCACGGACGGACAGGCCCGGCACCCCAGGTCGACGTCTACAGTAACCGCCGGGACGCTATCCTTGCGGGGTTGCCTCCGCCGCGCGCCCGGTTGATGTCGTGCCCGGCGGGCAGGGTCCACCGTCACGCCGGCGCCGCCCACCGGGTTCCCGGTGCGCAGGCCGCGGGTATCGGCGGCGAGCAGTAATTGCGAACGGCATCACCTACTCAAAGCGAGGACGCGTGGAGTTCGACGTCACGATCGAGATCCCCAAGGGACAGCGCAACAAGTACGAGGTGGACCACGAGTCCGGCCGCGTCCGGCTGGACCGCTACCTGTACACGGCGATGGTGTACCCCGCCGACTACGGCTACATCGAGGACACTCTGGGCGAGGACGACGACCCGCTGGACGCGCTGGTCCTGCTGCCGCAGTCGGTGTTCCCGGGCGTGATCGTCGAGGCACGGCCGGTCGCCATGTTCAACATGGTCGACGAGGCCGGGGGCGATGCCAAGGTGCTGTGCGTCCCCGCGGGAGATCACCGCTGGGACCACATCCAGGACGTCTCCGACGTGCCCGAGCACGAACTCGAGGCGATCAAGCACTTCTTCGTCCACTACAAGGACCTGGAGCCGAACAAGCACGTCGAGGCCGCCAACTGGGTGGGCCGGGCCGATGCCGAGGCCGAGGTGGAGCGCTCCTTCAAACGCCTGGCGGACAAGGGCGGTCACTGACCCCGGTTCCGCAGCGGCACACGCCCGCGCCTTCTGCCGCCACCCCGCCGCGACGGGAGGCAGCTCAGAGGGCGCGGGCGACTTGGCCGCCACCGGCCGCCGCTACCGCTCCTCCCTCGCGGCGGCGATGCCACCGGCCGAGCGCAGCGGCACCTCCTTCCAGAACAGCACAAGAATCCAGGCGAGCGCCGCGAAGCCTGTGGTGGCCAGGAACACCTGTCCCATGGCGTCCGAAAACCCCTCGGTCAGCGGTTCGGCGAGCGTCGGATCCAGCCGCTGGATCAGCGAACTGTCCTGGAGCACCTTGCCCGCCGCCGCGGAATCGTGGTGGAGGAGGCCTTGCGCGAACGTCCTGTCGACCTCGTCGCCGCTGACGGCGGCCCGCGCCACCGCCGCGGTGAATTGCGGATCCCGCGCAGCCGATTCCAGACGGCCGGTGATGGCCGGCGTCATCTGGGAGAACAGGATCGACAGGAAGACCGCGACTCCGAGCGTCCCGCCTATCTGCCGGAAGAAGGTCGCCGCCGCCGTGGACACGCCCATGTCACGCGCGGGCAGGGCGTTCTGGATGGCCAGCGTCAGCGGCTGCATCATGTTGCCCAGACCGAGGCCGACGATCGCCATGAACCCCATGACCTCGGGGAACGCCGTATCCGCTTGCACGTAGTGGAGCAGGAACATCCCCGTCATCAGCAGGGTGGAACCGATGATCGGATAGAGCCGGTAGTGGCCGGTGCGTGAAATCAGCTGACCGGACACCACCGAACCCGTCATCATGCCCAGGACCAGCGGGAGCATCTGCAGCCCTGCCACCATGGGTGTGGATCCCTTCGCCACCTGCAGGTACTGCGGCAGCAGCATGATGCCGCCGAACATCGCCATGCCCACAACGAAGGAGATCACCACGCCCAGGGCGAAATTGCTGCTGCGGAAGAAGCGCATCGGTATCAGCGCAGCGTCGCCCATCGCGATCTCCACGAACACGAACGCGACAACACCGACCGCCCCGATCGCGTAGCAGACCACCGATGTGGTGCTTCCCCACCCCCAGGTGCGTCCCTGCTCGGCGACGATGAGCAGGGGCACAAGGCCCAGCGCCAGCACCGCGGCGCCCCACCAGTCCACTTTCGTGTCACGCCGCGTGCGCGGGAGCTTCAGGTTGCGCAGCACCACGAGTATCGCGACCGCCCCCACCGGGACGTTCACCAGGAACACCCACCGCCAGCCGGTGACCCCCAGGATGCTGTCGTGGTTGGCGAACAGTCCGCCGAGAACGGGGCCCAGCACGCTGGAGGTGCCGAACACCGCCAGGAAGTACGCCTGGTACTTGGCGCGCTCGCGGGGTGCGAGTATGTCGCCGAGGATCGCCAGTGCCAGCGACATCAGTCCGCCCGCCCCGACGCCCTGGATCGCCCGGAACGCCGCGAGCATGTACATCGACGTGGCGAGCGAGCACAACCCGGACCCGATGACGAAGATCCCGATGGCGCTCATGAACAGCGTCTTACGCCCGACGATGTCGGAGACCTTGCCGTACAGCGGGGTCGCCAGGGTGGCGGTGATCAGGTATGCGGTGGTGACCCACGCCTGCAGCGCGTATCCGTTCAGGTCGTCGGCGATGGTGCGGATGGCGGTCGAGACGATGGTCTGGTCCAGCGCCGCCAGGAACATCCCCAGCATCAGGCCGCTGAGGATCAGCAGGATCGCCTTGTGCTCGAGCCCCGCCGGCGAATCGGAGGCGTCCCGCGCGGTGTCGGTCATCCGCGTGCACCTCTGTGCGGCGCGACGGCCCCCGAGACGATCTCTGCGCGCTGCGCGTCGTAGCCGTCGAGAAGTTTGCCGAGCAGCCGGGTGAGTTCCGCGCGCTCGTCCTCCGGCCATCCGCCCACCACCGCCCCGAGCCTCTGGTTGCGGCGCAGCCGCATCCGGTCGGCCGCGCGCCGGCCGCTGTCGGTGACGGCGACGAGGCTGGCGCGCCGGTCGTCGGGGTCCGGGCGCCGTTCGAGATGCCCGCGATCGACGAGTTGCGCCACGTGCCTGCTCACCGTGGACGGATCGGAGAGCAGGGTCTCCGCGAGCGCACTCGACCGCATCGGGCCGTGCTGGATGATCGAGAACACGCAGCGGTACGCCGCCAACTCCAGTCCGTCAGCGCCGTAGCGGCCCATCTGGTTCATCGTCCGCTCCCGCATCCGGTGCAGCCGGGCGAGCTGATTGCCGAGTTCGTCGGTGTGGCTGGGGATCTCCGCACCGTCGGGGGCCGCCCCGCCCGCGTCTGGACCGGAATAGCCGTCGACGGACCGATCGCCTGATGTCACGCACCCTCCCCTGTTCCCGCGTTCTCCTGTGCGCCCGCCTGAGCCGGGTCGGCATCGCATGCCGCGCCCGACGAGCATGCAGACTACAAGCATCCACCCCACGGATCAGGGCGTGCAACCCGGTGCGGGTCTCCGCACAGGCCGCCGCCATCGGGCCCGGACGCCCCTCAGTCCTGGGCCGGCTCCGCATAGAGGTAGACGTTGTCCTGATAGTCGCCGCGGCCCCCGGCGTACTCGAGGTCCCCGCCGCACGTGACCACGACGAGACGCCGCGGACCGGCCAGTCCGTCCCAGATGGACTCGTCGACCCCGGATGTCTTCGGCCTCTCCGTCACCGCGGTCACACGCCACGCGTCGACGTTCCCCTCGTGGTCGACCGTGTGGACCAGTTCTCCGGGCTGCACGACGTGCAGATCGTGCAAGGCGCCCGCGCCATGACCTGCAAGGTTGACGTGACCGGCCAGCACCGTGGTTCCGGACGCGGCGTGGAGCGGTGCGCCATCGGTCCAGATCCCCACCGTGCTGACGTCCTGCGGCGGCGTGAGTACGCCTCCCGGGACGGTCGCGGGGACGACGGGAGCGGTGACCGACAGCGGATCGAGCCGTAGTGCACCGTCGACCGCGACGCCCGGCCGGGATCCTCGTGTGTCCACCGACAGGCCGGGAGCCGGGTCGGCAGCCCATGCTCCGGGTTCCGCGTCCGCCTGCACGGCCGCGGGGCGCCCCACCTCGTCCGCCGTGAAGCGTCCCGGCGGTCCGACCCCGACGGCGGACACGACAAGGATCACCACGCCGGCCGCACTGACCAGCAGCGCGACCGCCGCCACCGCCGCCCACACGAGGGCGCGGACCGACGGGCGATGACGGTTCATCATTCCGACCGACGACTCAGCGGATCCGGCGCATGGCCGTCGCGGCCGCAGCGACGCCCACCAGCAGCAGAAGTCCACCGAATCCGATGGCGAACCCCGCCCCCACGCTCAGTCCGGTGGCCGACCCAGCATTGATCGCATGCGGAAGCGCACCCTGCGGCGCGGAGTGGCCGTAGGCGGCACCGGACCGCGCCACGCCCGGCCGGTCGCCGATCTGCACCGCCGACGGGCCGGCCGGGGACGCGACGGTCTCCGGAGTGCCGGGGACACCCGGCGTGACGGGCGTGCCCGGGGCCCCGGGCCCGCCCGAGCCTGTCGATCCGCCTCCGCCCGAGCCGTTGCCGCCGAGGCTCCCTGCGATGGGCAGCCCCAGGGAACCGACGCTGGCGGCCGGCGGAATCAGCGACCCGAGGCTTCCCAGCGAACCCGCCGGGCCCAGCGAGCCGAGGCTGCCCGCGATGGAAAGCCCCCACGACCCCAGGCTCCCCGCGATCGGCACACCCACCGAACCGGCACTCCCCAGGGCACCCGCGCTCCCCAGCGCACCCGCGCTCCCCAGCGCACCCGCGCTCCCCAGGGCACCCGTGCTCCCCAGCGTGCCGAGACTCCCCAGCCCGCTCGCGCTGCCCAACGAGCCCAGACTGCCGTTGCCG
>CAYVJJ010000072.1:0-5445 GCA_964451655.1 uncultured Mycobacteriaceae bacterium
GTCGACGGCGTGGCGCAGGCGCCCACGGACCTGATCACCGCGATCTCCGCCAGCGCCAGCGATGCGGTGGACGACGACGGGCTGGCGGCGGTGGAGGCGTCGGCATGCCCCACCTGCGGCTCCTGTTCCGGGATGTTCACCGCGAAATCCATGAACTGCCTCACCGAGGCCCTGGGCCTGGCGCTGCCGGGCAACGGCTCCACCCTCGCCACCCACGCCGCGCGCCGCGCCCTGTTCACCGAGGCGGGCCGCACCGTCGTCGACATCGCCCGCCGCTACTACGCCGCCGACGACGATACGGTGCTGCCGCGCTCGGTGGCCTCGCGCGACGCCTTCGTCAACGCGATGTCCCTGGACGTGGCGATGGGCGGCTCCACCAACACCGTCCTGCACATCCTCGCGGCCGCGCAGGAGGGGGGGATCGACTTCACCCTCGACGACATCGACGCGATCAGCCGTCGTGTGCCCTGCCTGTCCAAGGTGGCGCCCAACTCCGATTTCCACATGGAGGACGTCCACCGCGCCGGCGGAATCCCCGCGCTGCTCGGGGAGCTGCACCGGGCCGGACTGCTGAACAAGGACGTGCACACCGTGCACTCCGCCTCCGTCGACGAGTGGCTCGGTGCCTGGGACATCCGCTCGGGCACCACGGACGAGCGGGCGCTCGAGCTCTTCCATGCGGCACCGGGAGGCGTGCGCACCACCGAGCCGTTCTCCACCGAGAACCGCTGGTCTTCGCTCGACACCGACGCTGCGGGCGGCTGCATCCGCGACCTCGAACACGCCTACACCGTCGAGGGCGGCCTCTGCGTGCTGCGCGGCAACATCGCGGAGAACGGCGCCGTGCTCAAGACCGCGGGCATCGATGAGGACCTGTTCGCCTTCAGCGGCCCGGCGCACGTCGTCGAGTCGCAGGAGGAGGCCGTCTCGGAGATCCTCAGCAAGAACGTCAAGCCCGGCGAGGTGGTCGTGGTGCGCTACGAGGGCCCCGCGGGCGGGCCGGGGATGCAGGAGATGCTGCACCCCACGTCGTTCCTCAAGGGGCTGGGTCTGGGCAAGGTGTGCGCGCTGATCACCGACGGCCGCTTCTCCGGCGGCACCTCGGGACTCTCGATCGGGCACGTCTCGCCGGAGGCCGCGGCGGGCGGCGCCATCGGGCTCATCGAGAACGGAGACACCATCCGGATCGACGTGGCCACCCGCACCCTCGAGGTGCTCGTCCCGGACGAGGAGCTCGCGCGCCGACGCGCGCGGATGGAAGCCTCCGAGCACCCGTGGCGGCCGGTGGACCGCGACCGCACCGTCACCAAGGCGCTGCGGGCGTACGCGAAGATGGCGTCCTCCGCCGACCGGGGCGCCGTCCGCATCGTCGACTGAACCGGACCGGCGGAACGGCGGCGCTCAGCCGCCGTTCCGCATCAGACCCGCGATCTGGTCGCCGAACGGGTTCGCGCCGTTGAACACCACCCAGATCACCACGCCCGCGGCCACGCCGACGACGAGGAACACCCACGCGCTGGCCAGCGGTCGGCGGACCCACCCGCGCTTCACGTCGAGGGAGATCAGGCCCGGGCCCGTGAGGACGAGCCCCACCGCCGCGGCCAGCAGCATCGTCTCGAACTCCACGCCGGAGCCCTGCTGACCCGACTGGTTGGTGAAGAACTGCACGCCCGAGGTGCCCGCCTGCATGAAGCACCACGCGTTGATGAGCAGCGCCACGGCGCCCGCGGCTGCGATGGGGGTGAGCAGGCCGAGGATCAGCAGCGCGCCGACGACCACTTCACCCACGGGGCCCGCGATCGACAGTGCGTGCGCATAGTCGAATCCTGTCGTTTCCAGCATGGCGCGGAAGCCGTCGAGATCCGGCCCGCCCCACCTGCCCGTGAGCTTCTGGAGGCCGTGCGCGAACAGGATCGCGCCCAGGACCACGCGGACCACGAGCAGGCCCAGATCCAGCGTTCCGCGCTTGGCCTTGGCGTGCGAATCGGTCAGCGCCTGGTCCATCGCCGCGGCGATGTCCTCGGGTTCGCGCCGGTCGGCGTACGGCGCGGCGGCCGGAGCCGGGGAGCTCAGCTCCTCGTAGGTGGGGATCCGTGTGGTCTGTTGGTCCTCTCCGCCGGCACCGAGGACGTCGTCCTCGCGGCTGACCACGTGACGGCGCGGCAGCACCCGGGTCTCCGGGTCCGGCTCCTGGGCGCCGTACCCGCCCTCCCCCGGTGCGTCCTGGCCCGACCGGCCCTGGGCCGACCCGCCGGTGCCGGAGGACCAGGCACCGGAACCGCTCGGCGGCTCCGCCGGCGGGAACTCACCGGTGGGCTCGTCGAAGGGGCTGGTGCCCACGCCCAGCGCAGCGCCCTCACCGGAACTCCGCGCGTCGGCGCCCCCCTGCTGCGGGTACCCGTCGGGTGTTCCGCCGGGGTACCGCGGATCGCCTGCGTCCTGCCCGTCTGCTGATCGAGATGCGTCGTTCACAGCACCACAGTAGAACGCGCAGGCCGTGCCCTCCGGGATGTCGCCGGGGCGTGGCGGGCACGGTTGGGCCGCGACGGCCGCGGTTCCGTAAGGTTGGCGGACGTGGAATGGATCTCGCCGACCCGCCTGCGCGCAGCGGCCACCGGTGCCGCCGCAGCGCTCACCGTCGCGGGGCTTCTCACCGGCTGCGCCCGGTTCGACGGGGCCGACAGCGCACCGTTCCATCCCGTCCCGGAGACCGTAGCGGGGGCGGGCATCGAGCCGGAGCAGCCCGCACCCGGCCAACCGCAGTCGCCCCCCGGCCCGCCCGGGCAGACCCCCACCACTCCGGCGCCGTCAGGCCCCTGCGACGATCCGGACCCCGCGGTCATCGCCACCTGCCTGGACACCACCGGCGCCATGGTGATGCTGCCCGACGGGCAGACGGCCCTGGTGGCCGAGCGCGCCACCGGGCGCATCATGCAGGTGCCGCGCGAGGGGGAGCCGGAGGAGTACGCGCAGATCCCCGTCGACGCCGCCGGAGACGGCGGGCTGACGGGCCTGGCCCTGTCCCCGACCTTCGCCGAGGACCACCTCGTCTACGCCTACATCACCACGCCCCAGGACAACCGGGTCGTGCGCTTCACCAAGGGCGACGCCCCCAAACCCATCCTCACCGGGATTCCCAAGGGCCCCGGCGGCAACGCGGGCGACCTCGCGTTCACCGGCCCGCGGGAACTCACCGTCCTCACGGGCGACGCCGGCGACACCGGCTCCGCCGCCGACCCCGCCGTCCTGTCCGGAAAGCTCCTGCGCCTGGAGGATCCCGCCCCGGACGCGCACGACCCGTCCGTCGTCGCCGGCGGTTTCGGCGCCGCGGGCGGGTTGTGCCGCGATCCGCAGACCGGCTCTCTGTGGATCACCGACCGCGCGCCCACCATGGACCGGCTCCAGCGGATCTCCGCCGGCGGGACCGATCCCACCCTCGTGTGGTCGTGGCCCGACCGGCCCGGAGTCGGCGGGTGTGCCGCGGCCGACGGGACCGTCGTCACCGCCCTCGACGGAGCCAAGTCCGTCGCGGCGGTGACCGTGAGCAAGGAGAGCGGGGCGGTCACCGGCGATCCGATGATGCTCGCCCAGGACGAGTACGGGCACTTCGGCGCCGCACTCATCGCAGGCGACGGCACGATCTGGGGCTCGACGGTGAACAAGTCCTCCGGTGGCGCGGTGGCCACCGACGACCGGGTGGTCGTGATCCCGTTCACCGGCGGGAGCGGCAGCAGGGTCTGACCCCTGCGACGGCCTCCTGACGGCGGTTCACCCGCCGGCGGCCGGAAACGTGCGGGCGCGGATCAGGAACACGCGGCGATGACAAGTTCCTGCACGCGCGCAGGGTCCGCCTGGCCGCGGGTGGCCTTCATGACGTCGCCGACGATCTTCCCGGCGGCCTTGACCTTGCCGCCCTTGATCTTCTCGACGATATCGGGATTGGCCGCGAGCGCCTCGTCGACCGCCTTCTGCAGGGCGTCGTCGTCGCGCACCACCTCGAGGCCGCGATCCGTCATCACCTGCGCCGGACCGCCCTCGCCGGCCATGACGCCGTCGACGACCTGACGGGCCAGCTTGTTGGTGAGCTTGCCGTCCGCGACCAGCGCGATCACCTCGGCCACCTGGCCCGGCGTGATCGACAGCGCCGCGAGCTCCACGCCCTGGACGTTGGCCTGCTGGCTCAGGTACGACACCCACCACGAGCGGGCCGCGTCCGCCGGGGCGCCGGCGTCGACCGTGGCGGCGACCAGGTCCAGCGCCCCGGCGTTGACCAGGTCGCGCATCTCCTCGGCGGAGATCCCCCACTCGTCCTGTATGCGGGCGCGCCGCAGCCACGGCATCTCCGGCAGCGAGGCGCGCAGGCTCTCCACCCACTCGGCGTCCGGCGCGACCGGCTGCAGGTCCGGCTCGGGGAAGTACCGGTAGTCCTCGGCCGTCTCCTTGCGCCGGCCCTGCCGGGTGGTTCCGTCGCCCTCCTGGAAGTGCCGCGTCTCCTGGGTCACCTCGCCGCCGTCGGCCAGCACTGCCGCCTGTCGGCGCATCTCATAGCGCACGGCCACCTCGACCGACTTGAGCGAGTTGACGTTCTTCGTCTCGGTGCGGGTGCCGAACTCGGTGGCACCCTTGTCCATCAGCGACACGTTGGCGTCGCAGCGCAGCGACCCCTGATCCATGCGGACGTCGGAGACCTCGAGCGCCTTGAGCAGGTCGCGCAATGCCGTCACGTAGGCCCGCGCCACCTCCGGCGCGCGCTCTCCCGCCCCGACCACGGGCTTGGTGACGATCTCCACCAGCGGCACGCCCGCACGGTTGTAGTCGATCAGCGAGTGGCTGGCGCCGTGGATGCGCCCGGTCTCGCCGCCCACGTGCGTGAGTTTGCCGGTGTCCTCCTCCATATGGGCGCGCTCGATCTCCACGCGGAACGTCTCGCCGTCGTCGAGCACCACGTCCAGGTAACCTTCGGTGGCGATCGGCTCGTCGTACTGGGAGATCTGATAGTTCTTCGGCTGGTCCGGATAGAAGTAGTTCTTCCGCGCGAACCGGCCCCACGGGGTGATCGAGCAGTTCAGCGCCAGCCCGATGCGGATCGCCATCTCCACGGCCCTGTCGTTGACCACCGGCAGCGCCCCGGGCAGCGCCAGGCACACCGGGCACACTTGGGTGTTCGGGGCCGCGCCGAATTCCGTGGGACAGCCGCAGAACATCTTTGTGGCGGTGCCCAGTTCCACGTGCACCTCCATACCGAGGACGGGATCGAATCGCGCGATCACATCGTCGTACGGCATGAGGCGGGCGGCGCTGGCTGACGTGGAGGCTGCGGTCATGCTCCGCAGTCTATTAGCTCGCACCGGTCCACCGGTGGGGCCCTCGCGGGCCGGGGCATAGGCGCCGGACGGCGCCCCGCCATCCGAAGAACCGCGCCCCTGCCCGAAGAACCCTGCCCCT
>CAYVJJ010000072.1:5545-10633 GCA_964451655.1 uncultured Mycobacteriaceae bacterium
GCCCCTGCCCGAAGAACCCTGCCCCTACCCGAAGAACGACGCAGCTTCCCGGTACCGCCGCCCCGGAACGAGCTTGAGGCTGCGGATCGCGCCGGACAGCGGTGTCAGTGCGATGTCGGCGCCGCGCAGCGCGGTCATCTGCCCGGTCTCCCCGGCATGCACCGCGTGCGCCGCCCGCGCACCCAGCCGCGTGGCGAGGACTCTGTCGAACGGTGTCGGGGTGCCGCCGCGCTGGACATAGCCGAGCACCGTGGTGCGCACCTCCACCCCGGTGGCGGTGCGGATGTGCGGGGCCATCTGTGAGGCGACGCCGGTGAACACCTCGTGGCCGTATTCGTCCACGCCTCCCTCCCGCAGCGTCATCGTCCCGCCCTCGGGCACCGAGCCCTCCGCCACGACTCCGATCACGTGAGTGTCGCCGCGCTCGAACCGCCTGCTGATCAAGCTGCAGATCCCGTCGATGTCGAAGGGCTGCTCCGGAACGGTGATCAGATGGGCCCCGGTGGCCATGCCGGAATGCAGCGCGATCCACCCGGCGTGCCGCCCCATCACCTCGACCAGCATGACGCGGCGGTGGGATTCGGCGGTGGTGTGCAGGCGGTCCAGGGCGTCGGTGGCGATGGACACGGCGGTGTCGAATCCGAAGGTGTAGTCCGTGCCCCCGATGTCGTTGTCGATGGTCTTGGGCACCCCCACCACCGGCACCCCTTCGTCCGCGAGCCACGCGGCCGCCGTGAGCGTCCCCTCGCCGCCGATGGGGATCAGCGCATCGATCCTGTTGTCCGCCAAAGTCTGCTTGATCGTGGTGAGCCCGGCTGTGAGCCGGTCCGGGTGGACGCGGGCGGTGCCGAGGATGGTGCCGCCGCGTGCGAGGATGCGGTCCACCCGGGCCCCGCTGACCATCTCGCGCCGGCTGTTCTCCAGCAGCCCGCGCCAGCCGTCGTGGAACCCGACGACGGTGGAACCGTAGGTGTCGATCGACGTGCGGACGATGGCGCGGATCGCCGCGTTGAGCCCCGGACAATCGCCTCCGCCGGTGAGGATCCCGATGCGCATGCGCTCACCACCTCCTGGCCCCAGCCTGCCAGGACCGGAACCGCCGCGAGGGGTGGTGCACGCCAGTGGCCGGGCGTGGCGCGCGCGGATTCATGACGCTGCCGCCCCGATCAAGCGATCCGGGTACGCCCGGGGCGCGGAAACGTACCCGGATCGCTTGATCGAGCGCTGGCGCCCCGTCAGCTCAGCGAGCCGAACAGGTTCTCCAGACTCCCCGCCATCTGGCACACCGAGCCGGTGCAGACGGTGTAGGAGATCGTCACCGACGGCGCCTCGTCCTCGCCGGCGAGGGTCACATCGCCGCCCTCGGGGACCAGCGAGGAGCCGCCGCCCCCGCCGCCGTAGTAATACTGGTCGTGGTTCGGCGACTGCGTCGAAGCGCCTCCCCCGCCGCCGCCTCCGTAGAGACCACCTCCGCCACCGCCCCCTCCGGCGGTCGCCTTCAGCGGATGCGCACCGCTGCCACCCACACCCCGAGCACCGTCGCCGCCCGGCACATCATCGCCGCCTCCGGCTCCACCGGCAGTGGCCGAACCGGGCTGTCCGCCGCCATCACCGGCACCTGCGTCTCCGGCGGCACCACCGGAGTTGTAGTTCCCGTAGCCCCCGCCTCCGGCCGCCACGATCAACCGCGTGTCGAGACCGGTACCCGTACGGACATCGGACCCGCCACCACCGCCGCCCGCATAGGTGGTGATCCCGTTCATGCCGCCGTTGCCGCCACCGTTGAACCCGCCCACAGCACCGCTACCGTCGCCGCCGACGTACACGCCGAGGTCTGCGCCTGCATCGACATCGACGCTCCCGCTGGCGACCGCCCCGACGCCGCCGCTCCCCAGCGCGTCATCCGATGCCCCCTGCCCCCCGACCGCCGTCACGTCCAGTTCGCTCACCCCGTCCGGCACGTGGAAGGTCTGCGCTGCGCCCGTGTAGTCGAACTCGCAGGTCACCCGCGTGGAGGCGAAGGGAGGCGTGTACGCCGTGCAGTTCTCCGGCAGGGTGTCCGCACCCGCCGCACCCGGCAGGGCCACCGCCGCAGCGCCCGCAAGGGCCACGGTGGCGAACCCCACGCCCATTCTTCTCGTATTCAATCCGGCCGGCCGCCTTGACTTCATCACGCTCTCCCGCGCTCGATTTCCGATGGACATCTCCACCGTGCTCCGCGGGAGGTACCGAGACATCCGCCAAATGACGTATTTTCAGCCACTTTCGATAACGGTTCTATAACTTGCATTCGTCGCTGCGGGGCGGTCCACGCGGTGAGCCTCGCCATAACGTCCTGCCGGAGTCCGGTGCGCGCGGCAGACCCCCGGGCGGCGGAACTCCCCGGTACACGCCTATCCGGGCGTGACGACCCCGCTCTCATACGCCACGACCACGGCCTGCGCACGGTCGCGCAACCCCAGCTTCGCCAGTACCTTGCCCACGTGGGTCTTCACCGTCTGCTCGGACAGGAACAGCGCCTCGGCGATCTCGCCGTTGGAGAGTCCGCGCGCCACCTGTTCGAGCACCTCCCGCTCGCGGGGCGTCAGTTCGCGCAGCCCCGCCGGCTGCGGCCGGACCACCGTGCGCCGTTGCACCGACTCGCTGATCATCCGCCGGGTGATCGAGGGCGCCAGCAGCGCATCGCCCGAATCGACCACCCGCACCGCACGCACCAGCTCGTCGGCCGGTGCGTCCTTGAGCAGGAACCCGCTGGCCCCCACCCGCAGCGCCTCGTAGACGTAGTCGTCGATGTCGAACGTGGTCAGCATCAGCACCCGTACCGGCGGGTCCAGGCGCGCATCGAGGATCTCGCGGGCCGCATCGATACCGTTCATCTCGGGCATCCGCACGTCCATGAGCACCACGTCCGGCCGGAGCCGGCGCACTGCCGCCACGGCGGCGCGCCCGTCCGACGCATCGCCCACCACACTGATGTCCGGCTGCGCCGCGAGCAGTGCGCCGAACCCCTGACGCACCATCGCCTGGTCGTCGGCGATGAACACCGTGATCGTCACTGCTCCATCCTCTCCGATGCCGCCGGGGCCTCCAGCGGCAGCACCCCCCGCACGATGAATCCGCCGTCCGCTGCCGGTCCCGCGCTCAGCGTGCCGCCTACGGCCGCGGCGCGTTCACGCATGCCGCGGATCCCGTTCCCGCCGCTGGGGCCGAAGTCTGCCGAAGCCTGCTGCACCGGGGCCGCCGGGCCGTTGGCGGTCTCCACCGTCACATCGCCGTCCGTCACGCGGAGCACCACGTGGACGGGGGAGCCGGGCGCGTGACGGGTGGCGTTGGCGAGCGACTCCTGCACGATCCGGTAGAGCACGACACCGGTGGCGGTGCGGATGCGGTCGGTGGCGCCCTGCACCCTGTAGCCGACGTCGATGCCGGCGCGCCTGCTGCCCTCGACCAGTTCGCCGATCCGGTCGACGCCGGGTTGCGGCGCGCGTTCCGCCGATTGGTCCTCGCTGCGCAGCACGCCGAGCATGGCCCGCACCTCGTCCAGCGCCCCGCGGGCCGTGCCCGCCAGCGAATCGAACTCGGCGGTCGTCTCCGTCGTCAGCCCGCCGATCCGGTACTGCGCCGTCTGCGCCTGCACGACGACGAGCGACATGTGGTGCGCGACGACGTCATGGAGGTCCCGCGCGATGCGCGCCCGCTCCTCCAGCACCGCGCGCCGGCTGCGTTCTGCGCGGCTGAGCTCCTCCTGGCGGGCCAGTTGCCGGCGCGAGAGCCACAGTCGGCGCAGCAGCACCGTGAACACCAGGATGACGGTCAGGCCCACCGCCCAGCCGAACCCGTCCGAGCCGGGGGCGAACACCGCGAACAGTACGACCGACCCTGCCCACACGCCCGCCACGCGTACCTGTCGCTCGGTCAGGCACACCGCGATGAACAGCGCCAGCAGCACGATGATGTGCACGACCTGCCATGGCGGCCCTCCGGGGGCCGTCGCCGCGGGGTCGAACGCCAGCGGTATCAGCACGGCCGCACCCGCCGAAACGCACCAGCCCGCGGCGGGATTGACACGCACGAGCAGGAACGGGAAGGCCGCCGCGGCGGCGATCAGCGGTTGCAGCGGCGCGGGGACCTCGTGGGTCAGGTGCAACGTCGGCCAGGCGACGGCGTAGAGGATGCCCGTCACCACGATCAATGCGGACTCCTCGCCGTAGCGGGAGGCGAACGCGCCCAGCCGCCCGGCCGAACCATCGGAAATGCGCCGGCGCCGCCGGAACAGGCGGCGCTTCCGGGGCCCGGTCCTCCGCTCCGCTGTGCGCTTTGCGCGCCTGCTCATCCTCACGCGCCCGAGTCTAGGAACCCCGGCGGCCCGGCACATCACTCTGCGGTATCGACCGCGACGCCCCTGCAGGGTGAGTCGGCAGGACCGGTCACCGCATGCGGCCGTCGCGATCGGCCTTGCAGCGTGATGTGCCGCCCGGGTGCCGGTTCCTAGCGTCCGTGACATGCATACACCACGGAACTCCGCGGGCCGCGGAGCCAGGCTGAGGCCGGTTGCGGTCCTGCTCCGGACCGTCGTCTTCGCGGTTCTCGCCGCAGGTGCGGCCGCTGCGCTGGCCTGCAGCATGCCGGTGAGCGCCGCAGCCGGATCCTCGTCGTCCCCGGACACTCCCGCCGGGCATGCGGTCCGGGCGTTGCTGGACGGCGCACCCCGCGAGGCTCTCGCACTCGTTCCCCCGGACTTCTCCCGGTCCGCCGGTTACGAACCCGTGTTGCGCGACCGGATGGCCGTCAATCCCGTGGGCGCGTGCTCGTCCCCGGTCCCGCTGCCGGACCGGTTCACTCCTGCGTGCATGGCGCACGACCTGGGGTACGACCTGCTGCGCTACGCCGAGGCGCACGGCACGCCGCTGGGCGCCTGGGCACGCCGTGGGCTCGACGCGCAGCTCGCGGACAGGATGCAGGCCGCGTGCCCGCCGGCGGACGGCGCCTGCCGGGCCGCGGCCGACACCGCGACCACGGCGGTCCGGATCAATTCCTGGCGGCAGGACTACGGTGCGCCCCTTGATGAGAGCGTCCTGCTCTACGCGG
>CAYVJJ010000073.1:0-10622 GCA_964451655.1 uncultured Mycobacteriaceae bacterium
GCCCCGCCGCGGCACCCCGGCCGACAGCGCCCGCCCGTCCTCCGCCGTGACCGCCTCGGGCCCGCCCCGCCGGATGCTCGCGTTCGCAGTCGCCGTGGCCGCCGGCGCCGCGCTGCTGGCCGGCTGTTCGGACGCGTCGGAGACAACGTGCGGTGATTTTCTGGGCCAGAGCTCCAACGATCAGAAGGCCACCACCAAGGAACTGCTCGAGGACCGGGGCAACAGCAATCCGCCCGCGATGCTGCTCGCCGCGGCGCAGGGTTCGCTCGCCGGGTACTGCAATGTGGAGGGCGACGACGCCTCGCTGGGCGACGCGCTGGATGCGTTCACGAAGACGCTCGACGACATCGGCGCGAGCACCGCCCCTGAGCAGCCCGAGGACTGACGGCGCCGGTCCTCCCACCCCCTCTTGCCAACTCTGCGAAACACGTGTTGCGAGCTTTCACAGCCGCTCGTAGCCTGGGGTGGTGACGAAGACGTTCGTGGGGTCGCGGCTGCGGCAACTGCGCACCGAGCGCGGCCTGTCCCAGGTGGCGCTGGCCAAGACGCTGGAGATCTCCCCCAGCTACCTCAACCAGATCGAGCACGACGTCCGCCCGCTGACGGTGCCGGTCCTGCTGCGCATCACCGAGGTCTTCGGTGTGGATGCGACGTTCTTCTCGCCGCAGGACTCCACGCGCCTGATCGCGGAGATGCGCGAGGTGCTCATGGACGAGCAGGTGGAGTCGGCGCCGGACGCGTCGGAGCTGGCGCAGATCGCCACCGCGCACCCGCAGATCGCGCGGGCCATGGTCGCCCTGCACCAGCGCTACCGCAACGCCACCGACCAGCTGGGCGCGCTCACCGAGGGCCGCAGCGGCGACGCCAACGCGCCGGGCGTCATCTCCATGCCGCACGAGGAAGTGCGCGACTACTTCTACCAGCGCCAGAACTACCTGCATGAGCTCGACACCGCCGCCGAGGACATGACCCAGCGGCTGCGCCTGCACCGGGGCGACATCCTCCGTGAGATCGCGCAGCGCCTGGAGCACCAGCACGACGTGCACATCGTCAAGCGCATCGATCTGGGCGACAACGTCCTGCACCGCTACGACCCGGATACGCGCACCATGGAGTTCGCCGCGCAGCTGCTTCCCGGCCAGCGCGCGTTCCGCATGGCCACCGAGCTGGCGTTCCTGGAGTTCGGGGATCTGCTCGAGCGGCTGGCCGACGAGGGCAACTTCTCCACCGTCGAGGCCCGCGCGCTGGGTGTCAAAGGCCTGGCCAATTATTTCGCCGCCGCCACGGTGCTCCCCTACCGGCAGTTCCACGACGCCGCCGAGGAGTTCCGTTACGACATCGAACGGCTCTCGACGTTCTTCTCCGCCGGGTTCGAGACGATCTGCCACCGGCTCTCCACCCTGCAGCGCCCCAACCTCCGCGGGGTGCCGTACTCGTTCGTGCGGGTGGACCGCGCCGGGAACATGTCGAAGCGGCAGTCGGCCACCGGGTTCCACTTCAACGCCTCGGGCGGCACGTGCCCGCTGTGGAGCGTGTACGAGACGTTCGCCGAGCCGGGCAAGATCGTCCGCCAGGTGGCGCAGATGCCCGACGGCCGCAACTATCTGTGGGTGGCCCGCACCGTCACGCGCCGCGCCTCGCGTTACGGACAGCCGGGCAAGACGTTCGCCATCGGGCTCGGCTGCGAGCTGCGGCACGCCCACCGCACCGTGTACGGCGACGGGCTGGATCTGACGGGGGCGGCCGCCACGCCGATCGGCTCGGGCTGCCGGGTGTGTGAACGCGACGACTGCCCGCAGCGCGCGTTCCCGCAGATCGGCAAGGAACTCGAGATCGACGAGCACCGCAGCACCGTCTCCCCCTACACGGTCCGTTAGCCGCCGGCCCTCGACCGCCCTGGCGCGCCGTCCCCTGACGGCACGGCCCCGGCGGCTGCCGGCCCGCCGTCCCGGCACCTTCCCCACCACGTCCGGTGTGATGCTCACCACCATCGAGCCCCGGGGCCGCGCGGGGCCGATACGTTATCCGCAAGTTCAATAACGCGTCGCCCACCGAGGGGGTGGAACGCGACGTAACGTGTAGGAGGACGGGGGCGTGCCCCGAGGGACAGGGGTCCCGGGTACGGGCGCCGGCCCCCTCGGGCCGGGTCCGGCCGCGCCGCCGCGTCGCCCCGGCCTGCAGAATGCCACGTCAGGAGCGATACACATGGCCTCACTCCCCGGCTCCCGGACCCCGTCGCTGGCGGGCCGCCGGATCCTCATCACCGGAGCGGCCCGCGGAATCGGCGCCGCCCTCGCCCAGCGGTTCGCCTCCCGCGGTGCCCGTGTCGCGCTGGCCGGGCTGGAGCCGGAGCTTCTCGCCGCCACCGCGGCGAAGGCCGGCGACGCGCCCTGGCGCGAGTGCAACGTCGCCCACCGCGAGCAGGTGGACGAGACGGTCGAGGCGCTCGCCGGGCAGCTCGGCGGGCTGGACGTCGTGATCGCCAACGCGGGTATCGCCGCGCAGCTGCCGCTGGTCGGCGGCGACCCGTCGATCATGGAACGCACCGTGGCGGTGAACCTGCTCGGGTCCTACTACACGCTGCGCGCGGCGGGGCCGCACGTCTCGCACCCGGCGGGCTACGCGCTGGCCGTCTCGTCGGCCGCGGCCGCCGCGCACCTGCCGCTGATGGGCGCCTATTCGGCCTCCAAGGCGGGCGTGGAGGCCCTGGGCAACACCCTGCGCATCGAGTTGCGCGGCTCCGGGGCCCGCGTGGGCGTCGCCTACTTCGCGGAACTGGAGACGGACATGACCTCGCGCGGGTTCAGCACCGAGGCCGCCTCCGCGATGAACGCGGCCGGCTCGTTCACCGGGGCCACCGCGCTGGGGCCGGCCATCGACAGGATCGAGCGGGGCGTGGCCCGCCGGTCGCGCCGCATCGTCGCCCCGTGGTGGGTGGCGGGCCTGCTGCCGGTGCGCATGGCCGTGCAACCGGTGCTGGACCGGCAATCGCAGAAGGGCCTGGCGCACGCACTGGACATCGCGCGCCACGAGAACCCCGAACTCACCACCCCTCAACCGGAGTGATCCCCATGCCTGCACAGTCCGCTCACCAGCCGCCCGCGCAGCGCCCGTATCTGCTGCCGGAACCGCCGCGCATCGGCCCCGGGGGCTTCCGCGAGCTGGGCCCGTTCAACTGGGCCTTCTCCCGGGTCGCCTCCCTGGTCACCGGAGTGCCGGATGCGCACATCTTCTCCACCCTCGGCCGCGCGCGGGGGCTCTTCCGCGGGTGGCTGCACTTCTCGGCGATGATGATGCCGTTCGGCCGGATCCGCCGGCGCGAGACCGAGCTGGTGATCCTGCGCGTCGCGCACCTGCGGGGCTGCGAGTACGAGCTGGACCACCACCGCCGCCTGGGAGCACGCGTGGGCATCGACGACGCGGTGCTGCAGCGTGTGTTCGAGGGTCCCGACGCCGAGGGCTGGCATCCCAACGAGCGCGCCCTATTGCGGGCCGTCGACCAGCTGGTGCAGCAGCGCGACATCGACGACGACGCCTGGGCCACCGTCTCGTCGTACTTCGACAGGCGCCAGCTCATCGAGCTGGTGATGCTCGTAGGCCAGTACGATTCGCTCGCCACCACGCTGCATGTGCTGCGCGTGCAGCGTGACTTCGCAGGGTGACGAACAGGACGCGGATGGCACCTCCCGTCGTCACCGATGCGGCCTCCGGCGCTGCGGGGGCGCGTGAGCCCTCCGGCCCGGTGGGCCCGTTCGCCGGCGGCCCGCCGCCCGAGGCGCTCGTGGTGGACGTGCCGCCGCTGAGCCGTCTGGGCGCCGCCGAGCTGGGCCGCGCCGTGGTGATCGCCGTCGTCCTGGTGGCGTCGGTGGTCTGGGCCCTGGCGCAGTGGCCGTGGAAGCGTCTGCGCGGCAGCCGGTATTCCGTAGCGGACGCCGCATCGCTGGGTGTGGTGGGCGCATTCATCACCCTGGGGCCCACCTTCGTCAAGCTCGGCCAGCTGATGGCGTCGTCGTCGGGCGTGTTCCCCGCCCCGCTGGCCGACGCGTGCCTGCGCTGCCTCGACGACGTCCCCCCGGTGCCGGCCTCGGCGGCGCGCCGTGTGGTGGAGGAGGACCTCGGCCATCCCATCGGGCGGATGTTCGCGGAGTTCGACGACGTGCCGCTCTCGGCCGCGTCGGTCGCCCAGGTGCACGCGTGCACGCTGCGCGACGGCCGCCGCGCCGTCATCAAGGTGCAGCGCCCGGGCATCCGCCACCGCATGCTGGTGGATCTGCACACCGCCTATGCCGGCGCGCGTCTGCTGGAGCGGATGATCGAGTTCTTCCGGGTCGCCAACGCCACGGCCATCATCCGGGATCTGCACCAGGCGACGGTGAGCGAGCTCAACAGCGCGCTCGAGGCGTCCCGGCAGGAGCGGGTGCGCGCCAACCTGTGGGAGTTCGGCGACAACGCGGGCGTCACCGTGCCGGAGGTCTACTGGGACCACTGCGGTCCGCGGGTGATCTGCATGGAGCGCCTCTCCGGGGTGCCGCTGGACCAGTTCGACCAGTTGCAGGCGTCGGGCCGGGACACCACGCTGCTGATCCGGCGGGGCGTCAAGGCCTGGATCGAATCGATCGTGGTGCACGGCCCGTTCCACGGCGACGTGCACGCCGGCAACCTGTGGATGCTCGACGACGGGCGCATCGCGCTGCTGGACTTCGGCATCGTCGGCACGCTCCCGGAGCAGTGGCGCACCATCCTGCGCGACATGTTCTACGCCACCGCGATCGACGGCGACTTCGCGCGCGTGGCCGTGGGGATCCGCAGGCTCGGCTACGCCTCCGACGCCGCCGCCTCCGATGCCGAGGTGGGCGCGCAACTGCAGGCGGTGCTGGCCCCCGTCCTGGCCGGGGATCTGGCTGCGCTGCGGCTGTCGGACCTGATCATGGCGCTGATCGAGGTGGGCAGGCAGTGGGGTGTGGCCAGCCCCGAGGAACTGGTGCTGTTCGGCAAGCAGCTCGGCTATTTCGAGAGGTATGCGGCCGTGCTGGCGCCCGGCTGGGTGCTGGGCGCGGACCTGTACCTGTTCCGCAACATCTTCCCCGAGGCGGTGGCGGCCAGGGCGGCCGAGCTGGGGGTCGAGCTCCCGGAGTGACGGCGCCGGTGCGGGGCGCTCACGCACCGACCGGGGCGTGTGCATGGCAGTAGGCGAACGCCTCCATCGAGTTGTCGCACACCACCAGGTACGGAACCCGCAGTGACGTCAACGGGCGGGCCACCGGCCGTGAGGCGGCCAGAGCCCACAGGCGTCCCGCGTCATGCATGCGCTCGTGAAAGCGCAACAACGCTTCGAGTCCGGAGCAGTCGATGAACTCCACTCCGGTCATGTCGACCACGAGGCCGCCGCGCTCGGGCTCTGCGGCGAGGTCATGCAGAGCATCGGCGAGCCGGGAAGAGTGCCGGCCGTCGACGATCCCCTCCGCCGTGAGCACACGAACGGGTCCCAGGCTGCGTTGATGAAGAAGCGGCCCGGAGGGCCCGCCGGCACCGCAGACGCGGCCGTCGGTCGATGCGTTCAGATTCGTCATGCTCGCGCTCCTTGGTGACGGGGGCCGGGCCACCGCGAAGAAGTCGTGCATGTGTGCGCGGCAGCCTGCTCACCTGTCGATCAGCCCGGCCGTGGGGCCGGTGGTGTTCAGGAGCGGCTGTGTTCTCAACCGCACATGTCTGACCGTACGCGCTCAGTCACGATTGGGACACCGTCCAGGAACGGCGGTGGGCGGTACCTGCAGCGGCAGGCCGGTGTCATTCAGACGGCCGACAGAAAAGCCGGCCGGGCCGGTACTGCAGAAGCCGGCTACGCCAGCACCCGGGCCAGCGCGCGCCAGCGCCGGTGCCGATACCGGAACATCACCCGGATGAACGCCGCGGTGACCGCCCCGACGACGCCGTCGTCGGTCTCGACCTCGTCGGTGTACCGGCAGCTGTGCGCGGTGATCGGGGTGAAGGTGAGCCGGTGGTTCCAGGTGCGTACCGGCCCGCCCCGCTCGTGTGTGTAGATGCCGGTGTCCTCGAGGCGGATGATCGTGAGGCGGTGCGTCCAGGCGGGGATCACGCCGAACCACCAGATGCGCCCCGACACCTCGGCCCCGGGCGTGATCCGCTCCGGCAGATCCATGCGGCGCATCCGGATGACCGGCGACACCACGTATTCGAACAGCGCCGGCTTCTGCGCCAGCGCGCAGGCCGTGGCCGCGGACAGGGGCAGTTCGGTGCTGCGGGTCACCGTGGTCATGGGCGCAGTATGTCCTCGGGAGGGGCCGGGGGCAAGCCGCATCGGCCGGCACGTGCGACGGCACGCCAGGGCGGCATCGACGCAGAGTTCGGCCGCGCGCGTCCCGGTAATTCCGTAGCATCGGATTGGCAGACGTGCTCACGCGGCGTGGGCGGCGCAGCCGGATCCCGGTCCCGTGATCCCCGTGATGGGCAGGCTTGTGGACCGCCGTCGACGCCGGAAGGACCACCGATGCACCCCGCACCCTCGCCCCGCCGCCGCGTGCCCCGCCGGGGCCCGGCACAGGAACGCCCTGCCCGCACACCATTCGCCCGCCCGCTATCGCGACACCCGCGACGTGCCCGGCACGCGGGGCTCGCGGTCGGCGGGGCGGTCGCAGCGCTGGCGCTCTCCGGGTGCAGCGCCGGGCAGATCACGCAGACGCAGCCGGAATTCGGCCGGCAGGTCGGCATCGGACAGGATTCCGCCGCGCAGGGCATCACCGAGCGGATGATCACCGACGCGATCACCTTGAGCAACGTCCAATTGGTGCTGGCCACGCCCCAGGCGCTGCGGGATCACAATCCCTTCCACCTGGTGTTCGACGCCGCGAACGCCAGCCCGGACACCGACTTCCGGATCGAGGAGATCACGGTTGCGGGCACACCCGTGACGATCGAGGGTGGCCCGGCGTTGCTGTGCGCCGGCGGTGCGGTGACCACACGGACCCCACGGCAGATCCAGGCCGAGGTGACCGGCAGCACGCCGCCGACGGGCACGGCGCCCGTGCAGCCGGCGGACCGGTCGTGCTCCGCGCCGCAGGGCACGGTCCTCGAGAGCCTCTCGCGCATCGGCCTCGGGGCCGTGACGTTGCCGGGCGAGCACCGCCCCGGCACCAGCGTCGACGTGACCTTCCGGGTGTCGGGCGCGGAGCCCGTGACGATCCCGGTGCCGGTGACGGTGCCCGTGTATTGGGACCGCGCCGACGCCAGGTGACGGCGATCCTGCCGACCTCCGATGAATACCGCCGCCCCGCCCGGTCGGTCTTATGACGGGACCGACCGGGCGGAGGCGCAATGGCGACGTTCATCCTCATCCCCGGCGCCGGCGGCGCCGCGGAGGTGTATTGGCGCGAGGCCGCTGCGGAGCTGCGCGCCCGCGGGCACGAAACGCTCCCCGTCGAGTTCGCGGGTGACGATCCCGCACTGGGTCTGCCCGAGTACGCGGCACTCGTCGACGATGCGATCGGACAGCGCACAGGCGTCGTGCTCGTCGCGCAGTCCCTCGGCGGGTTCACCGCGCCGATGATCGGCAAGCGGCACGCCGTGTCGCGCATCGTGCTGCTCAACGCGATGATCCCGCTCCCCGGCGAGACGCCCGGGCAGTGGTTCGGAGCGACCGGCTCGGGCGAGGCCCGGCGCGCCGCGAACCTGGCGGCCGGACGGTCGAACGCATTCGACCTGGACGAGGTGTTCCTGCACGACCTGCCCGACGGCGCACGGGAGGAGATGGCCGCCGGGGACCGCGAGCCCGCCGGCACCCCGTTCCAGCAGCCGTGCACGTTCGAGGAATGGCCGCCGGTGCCGGTGCACGTCCTGGTCGGCGCCGATGACCGGATGTTCCCCGCGGGGTTCCAGACGGCCGTGGCGCGCGAGCGTCTCGGGGTGGAGGCCGACGTGGTCCCCGGCGGCCACCTGGCGGCCAAGAGCCGTCCCGTCGAGGTGGCCGAACGGCTGGTGGCGTGTCTGGCCGGCGCAGGACCGGCACGCTGACGGCGGATGACCGGTGGCGCCCCGGAATGCGGCGCCCGCCCAACGGGTCGGACCATGGCGCGGCGCCGCGGGAACCGCTCAGGGTGCCGGCTGACCGTCCCCGTCGCGGCGGGCCTGCCGCACCTCCGGCAGCACCCGGTTCGCGTAGCGGTGGATCACGCGCATCACCAGGCCGTACAACGGGGGACAGTACCGCTGCACGGCGTGGATCAGGCGGATGTCCGGCGAGGTGTAGACCCAGTACCGGTTGCGGCGCACGCCCTTGAGGATCGCCTCCGCCGCCTCTTCAGGCGACGCCGCCCGTTTGCGGAATGCGGCCTGGGCCTTGGTGAACCGCGGCCCCGTCGTGTCCACACCGTCGATCCGGATCGTCTGCGTCAGTCCCGTATCGACGGCCCCCGGGCACACCAGGCTCACTCCGATGCCGTGTTCGCGAAGGTCGAAACGGAGCACCTCGGAGACCCCGCGGATCCCGAACTTCCCGGCGCTGTACGCGGCATGCCATGGGAGGCCGATGATCCCGGCGGCCGAGGCCACGTTGACCAGGTGCCCGCCGCGGCCCTCATCGATCATGTCCGGGACGAGTTCCTCGATGACGTGGACCGGGCCCATCAGGTTGACGTCGATCTGCTTGCGCCACGTCTCGTGCGCGAGCGAGCGGACGGTCCCCCAGGCGGAGATGCCCGCGATGTTGAGCACCACGTCCATCGCACCGTAGGAATCGCGGAGCCGGCCCGCCAGCCGGTGGACGGCATCGTGATCGCTGATGTCCGCGGCCTCGACAAGCCCGACACTGCCGCCCGCGGCGCGGATCCCGTCAGCCGCCTCGCGGAGCGCGTCCTCCTGCACGTCGGTGAGGTGCACCCGCGCGCCCTCGCGCGCGAACAGTGCCGCCGCCGCCCGGCCGATGCCGCTGGCCGCACCGGTGACGAACACGTCGCGGCCGTGCAGATCCGTCAGGTTCGGTCGTCGCACGTCCCTCCTCTGCTGGGCCCTCCGGGGACCGGATCGTCAGAAGTTGATCATCTGGCCGGCGATGCCGTGCGCGGCCTCCTTGAGCACCTCGGACAGTGTCGGGTGCGTGTGGACGTTGCGCGCGACCTCTTCCGCGGTCAGGTCCCACTTCTGCGCCAGGGTGAGCTCGGGCAGCAGCTCGGACACGTCGGGCCCGATGAGGTGGCCGCCGAGCAGTTCGCCGTGGGTGTCGTCGGCGATGAGCTTGATGAAGCCGGTGGCGTCACCGAGCCCATGCGCCTTGCCGTTGGCCATGAACGGGAAGTTGGCGACCTTCACGTCGTACCCCTCGTCCTTCGCCTGCTGTTCGGTGAGCCCGAAGCTGGCCACCTGCGGCTGACAGAAGGTGGCGCGCGGCATCATGCGGTAATCACCCAGCGGCAGCGTCTCGTGCCCGCCGATGACCTCGGCCGCGACGACGCCCATCGCCTCTGCCACGTGGGCGAGCATCAGCTTGGCTGTGACGTCGCCGATGGCGTAGATGCCGGGGACGTTGGTGCGCATGTACTCGTCGACGGCGATGGCGCCGCGGTCGGTCAGCTCCACGCCCGTGTTCTCCAGGCCGAAGCCCTCCACGTTGGGGCCGAAGCCGACGGACTGGAGGACCTTGTCGGTCACCAGGGTCTCGGTCTCGCCGGACTTGTTGTCCTTGACCTCGACGGTGACCTGGTGGCCCCGGTCGTTGATGCTCTGGACGGCGGCGCCGGTCTTAAGGGTGACGCCGAGCTTCTTGTAGGCCTTGGTGATCTCCTTGGAGACGGCCGGATCCTCGTTGGGCAGCGCACGATCGAGGAATTCGACGATGGTGACGTTCACGCCGTAGTTGGCGTAGACGTAGCCGAACTCCATGCCGATGGCGCCGGCGCCGACGATCACCAGCGACTCCGGCAGCTCCCGGTTCATGATCTGCTCTTCGTAGGTCACGACGTTGTCACTGAGTTGCGTGCCGGGCAGCAGCTTGGTGGTCGAGCCGGTGGCGATGATGACGTTGTCGGCGGTGACGGTCTCGGAGCCGCCGTCGGTCAGCGCCACCTCGATGGTGTTGGCGTCCGTGAAGGTTCCGCGGCCCTCGTACTCGGTGATCTTGTTCTTCTTCATCAGGAAGTGGACGCCTTTGGTGCGCCCGTCGGCCACCGTCCGGCTGCGGTCGAACGCGGCCCCGAAGTCGAAGCTCACCTCCCCGCTGATGCCGAAGGTCTTCGCCTCCTTATTGAACAGATGCGCCAACTCGGCATTACGGAGCAGCGCCTTGGAGGGGATGCAGCCGACGTTCAGGCACACACCGCCCCAGTACTTCTCCTCGATGATGGCGGTGCTCAGCCCGAGCTGTGCCGCGCGAACGGCGGCGACATAGCCTCCGGGGCCTGCTCCCAGGACAACGACGTCAAATTGTGCAGCCACGCGAAACAGCCTAGACGCTGGTGGTTCACGTGTCCGCGCGGCTACTCGGCTACCGGTCGGTAACCCTTTTTGACAACGTGAGTAGTCCCTCACATTAGGATTCCAATGAGCGGGACTTGTGTTGTGATTACCATCGCTTGACTTTGTACTAGTGACGCCAATCACGCGGGTGACCAGGC
>CAYVJJ010000074.1:0-10585 GCA_964451655.1 uncultured Mycobacteriaceae bacterium
TGCGGAACCGGTCGGTGAGGGCGCCGCGCAGCGCGGCCGCCTTCATCTTCTTGGGGGTGCGCTGGGCGTAGTCCCGCGGCTGCGGTCCGTGCACGGTGCCGCCGCCGGTGAACTGCGGCGCGCGGATCGAGCCCTGGCGGGCGCGGCCGGTGCCCTTCTGGCGGTACGGCTTGCGGCCGCCGCCGCGCACCTCGCCGCGGGTCTTCGCCTTGTGCGTGCCCTGGCGGGCCGCCGCGAGCTGCGCGGTGACCACCTGATGCATCAGCGGGATGTTCGGCTCGACGTCGAAGATGTCCGCCGGCAGGTCTACGGAACCGTCGGTTCCGCCCGCGGGGACGTGGACGTCGAGGGTCAGCTTGACGGTGTTTTCGGCGCTCATGCCTGCGCACCACCCTTCACTGCGGTCTTGACGATCACGACGCCGCCCTTGCGGCCCGGGATCGCACCCTTGATCAACAGCAGACCGGCCTCGCCGTCCACCTTGTGGAGGGTCAGGTTCTGCGTGGTGACGCGGTTGTTGCCCATGCGGCCGGCCATGCGCATGCCCTTGAACACGCGTCCCGGTGTCGCGCAGCCGCCGATCGAACCGGGGCGGCGGTGCACGGCCTGCGTGCCGTGGCTGGCGCCCTGGCCGCCGAAACCGTGGCGCTTCATGGTGCCGGCGAATCCCTTGCCGCGGCTGGTGCCGGTGACGTCCACGAGCGTGCCGTCGGCGAAGACGTCGGCGGTGAGCTCCTGGCCCACCTCGTACTGGGAGGCGTCCGGAACCCGCAGCTCGATGATGTGGCGGCGCGGGGTGACGCCCGCCTTGGCGTAGTGGCCCGCCAGCGGCTTGTTCACCCGGCGCGGGTCGACGGCGCCGAAGGCCAGCTGGACGGCGCTGTAGCCGTCACGCTCCTCGGTGCGCACCTGGGTGACGACACACGGGCCGGCCTTGACGACGGTCACCGGGACGACCCGGTTGTCCTCGTCGAAGACCTGCGTCATGCCGAGCTTGTTGCCCAGGATGCCTTTGATCTCGGTATCAGTCATTGAATGTTCTCCGCTGCTGCGTATTCCCGGGCTCACTGAATGTTGACGTCGACGCTGGCCGGCAGGTCGATGCGCATGAGCGCGTCGACCGTCTTGGGCGTCGGGTCGAGGATGTCGATGAGGCGCTTGTGGGTACGCATCTCGAAGTGCTCGCGCGAATCCTTGTACTTGTGCGGCGAACGGATGACGCAGTAGACGTTCTTCTCGGTGGGCAACGGCACCGGACCGACGACGCGGGCGCCGGTGCGGGTCACCGTCTCGACGATCTTGCGCGCAGACGCGTCAATCGCCTCATGGTCATAGGCCTTGAGCCTGATGCGGATCTTCTGTCCCGCCACGCTTGTAGTCCTTTGCTTGCCGTGTCGCGGCGCCCGGCAGGCGCCGCTTCGTTCATTCCCGGACCAGGGCAGAGGAACGTCGTCGAGCGTGGCCGTCCGTGAGTGCGTGATCGTCCGTACCGGAGTGATCCGCACTGCCGGATCCGATCAGCATCGGGGCTCGTCTTCGCCGCTGTTCATCTGTCATGGTCCACCGGTACACGCGGTCGGGCGTGTCGCCCTCTCGCTTCTCGCGCGACGACACCGCGGGACCCCGTCGAGGGGTCCGCGCTCCACCGCGGAGAACGTACCGGCCGCACCCGCGCCGCGGGCACATACAGGTACGTCGTACTCAGGCCCTGCAGGGCCGGTCGACCACTCTAGCCGAGTGGCCGGACCCGCCCGCACGCGGCCCCGCGGGGGACATTCAGGACACCCGTCCCGAGACGCCCACCGGCGCCGCGCGCTCAAGGCAACCCCAACAGTATGCCCGACTGCTCCCCCACAGCCAAATCGTCCGCCCGCGCTCCGCATCACACGCGAGAGCTCCTGTCGATCCGCAATACCTGCCGCCGACGAATGCAAGGACTTATAATCCTCGCGAACCGTACGGCGCCGGCATCACTGACCGCAGGCGCTCCCCTCTTCCGGATCGGAGCAGAAGATGAACCTCACCCGTCTCGGCCGCAATGCGGCGATCGCCACCGTCTCCGCGGCCGCCATCGCCGTGGGCGCCACCACCACTGCCGCCGCTGCTCCGCAGCCCGCACCCGCGCAGCAGCAGGCGGACAGCGTCACGCTGGACGCCGGCGCATTCTCCTTCGCCGCCGTCGACGGCGCGATCGAGGTCCGCGACGCGTCCGGCGCAGTCGTCGAGTCCATCCCGCTCACGCTCCCCGGCACCGACATCCCCGCGCCCGTCGACGCCACCGTCGGCGACGACGGCGGGACGCTCACATTGGAGCGCGTGGAGGCCGACGCCGTCGGCCAATTCAACAAGCTGGTCGGCGAGTGGATCTGGGGTGTGCAGAACGGCGGCGCGTTCGGTGCCGCCGTCGGCTCCGTCGTGGGCTGCTGGCTGCTCGTGTTCGGGTGCATCCCGGGCCTGATCCTCGGTGGCGCCATGGGCTCCCCGAACGCCGCGCAGATGCAGCAGACCTTCATGGACATGCTCGCGAACAGGTGACCGCCGGCCGCCGGCCGCCGACCGCCGGCCCCGTTCACGGGCCGGCGGCGCGGCCGCGCCGCCGCAATTGCTACTTTGCAGTAAGGTCGGCGGACGCCGCTCCGCCGGGCGGACGGGCCCTCCGCCCGCCTCCGCGGCCGTCCACCGGAAGGGAACCCCGTGTCCGACCCCGCTGCGAAAACGATCAGTCCCACCTATGCGCTGCGGCGCAGGCTGCCCGCGGGGCGGGTGGGCGACGCGGTGTTCTCGATCGGGCTGTGCGCCCGGGTGCCCTACTTCGCGACAGTGCTGCCCACGGTCTCGGTGATGGAGCCGGGCCGCTGCGAGGCCACCGCCCCGAAGTGGTGGGGCATCCGCAACCATCTGGGGACCTTCCACGCCATCGCGGCGTGCAACCTCGCGGAGGCGGCGATGGGGATGCTGTGCGAGGCGACGGTCCCGTCCAGCCACCGATGGATCCCCAAGGCGATGTCGGTGGAGTACCTGACCAAGGCGACCACCGGGCTGCGCGCGGTCGCCGTGCTCGATGCGCTCCCCGACTTCGACGCGTTCGGCGACGGCGCGGAGCTCGCCGTACCGGTGCACATCTACGACAAGAACGGCACGGAGGTGGTGCGCGCGCGGATCACCACCTGGGTCACGCCACGCTGACACGGCGCCGCACGCCACGCCCGGCCGGGCCGGAGGCCGCGGCGCGACCGTTCAGTGCCGGCGCCTGCGGTAGGCGCCGAGTCCGCCTCCGGTGACCGCGTCCGCGAGACCGCCGAGCAGACCCGCCGCCTCCCCGACGATCGCGGGCACCCCGTCGGCCGCGGCACGCACCCAGGTGAGCGGGGTGAGCGCCCAGTCCACCGTGGCGGCAACCCGGTCCGCTCGCTCGATCAGCTGCGCGATCCCCTCCGGATCTGCGGTCAGCGGCCGCACTACCGAGTTCAGTTCATCGATGGTGCCGGCGAACTCATCGAGGGAACCACCGAATTTCTCGAGCAGGGCATCCATGCGGACGAGCACGCGCTGGAAGTCGTCCAGAGACATCCCGAGCTCGTCCGCCACCCCGCCGACGCGATCGAGGGTCGCGTCGACGTTGAGGGCGGCCTGCGTGAGCCGCTTGATACGGCCGGACGCAGAACGAGCCTCACCGGCGGTGATCGGCTCGGGCGCACGCGGCCCCGACACTGTCATCGGCCCCCGCCGGTGAGCTGCCGCAGGAACTCCTGCCCCGGCGGGATGAGCCACGGATCGTCCGCGATCGGCGGGCCTGTCGGTGTTCCGGGATGCGTGGCATTCTGCAGCCCCAGGTCGTCGGGCCTCGGCGCATTGCGCGACCCGCGCTGTTCGAGATCGTCCCCGGGCGGGCAGTACAGGTTCAGGTCCGGCTCCCGCGGCGCGGTGTCGCCGACCGCGCGCCGCGGAGTGTCGTAATAGCATACCGGCCCCTGCGTGCCGACGAGCACGAAATCGGCCCTGCCGTCGTGCACCACGGACGTCAGCTGGTCCAGCGCGTTCGGGATCGCGGTGAGCCCGGCCGTCAGTGCCGCATGCCGGTCGCCCACCACGTCGCTGACGGTGTCCCCCGCGGCCATGAGTCCGTCGATGTCCGCGCGTGAACCGGCGAGCAGGTCGCCCACCTTCCGCATCTGCGCGGGCGACTCGTCCAGCAGGTGGATCAGGGAGTCCTCGTGGGCGACGAGTTGGGCCGTGACCTTGTGCAGCGCAGTGACCGTGCCGGGGAAGCCGTCGGCCGACTCCGCGAGCGCATCGACCGCGGGCAGCATGTCCTCCGCGAGGATCGACAGCGTTCCCGCCTTCTCGTCCAGCATCGAGGCGATGCGGCTTCCGTCGTCGATCATCCTGCGCAGCGTCGGGCCGGTTCCATCGAAGGCGGTGCCGATCGTCGCCCCGAGCGCGCGGACGGACTCCGGATCGACGGTGTCGAGCAGCGAGGACACGTCCGCGAGCAGGGCGCCGAGTTCCTGGGGCTGCTGGTCCCGCGGCGCCGCGATCGTGTCGCCAGATTCCAGGTAGGGGCCGCGGTCGGTGTCGGCCGCGATGTCGACCGAACGGATTCCCAGCGCACTGGCGCCGACCACCCGCGCGGTGGCGGACACCGGGATCCGCGTGCCGGGGTCGAGCGCGACGTCCATGGTGAGCGCCCCCGGGCCGTCCGCACCGTCCGGCGGCGCTTCAGGGGCGAGCGTCACCGATTCGACATGGCCGACGGGCACACCGCGGTAGGTGACCGAGGTCCCCGCGCCCACTCCGAACGCGTCGTCGGCGGTGATCGAGACGTCGATCGCCCCGCCGAAGCTCTGTGGTCCGGCGACGTAGCGAACGCCGAACACCGTGGTGACGACGCCGATGACGACGAACAGGACCAGCTGTATCAGCACACCGCGCTTCATCGCGGACCTCCCGTCCCCGCTGCAGCGTCCGCGTCCCGGTGCCCCGGAGGCCGTCCGCCGACCCACAGTTCGTAGAGCGACTCCGGCACGTCGAGCGCACCGTCGAAGGTGATGTAGTCGCCCTCGATCACGCTCGAGAACGCGTGGATGAACGTGGTCGCGCTCTGGAGCGTCGCGGTGTCGTTCGCGTTGAACCCGCGCATCGCCTCGAGTATCAGGGCGATCTGGTCGACCTCGGTCCCCAACCGGTCACCGCTGGCCGTCAGGAGCGTGTCCGCCTTCTGCGCCAGCGCAGCGGAGGAGTCGAGGAGACCGGAGATGCGATCGCTCTGGTCGGCCAGCAGCGACATCATCGGCGCCGCCGCCTCGAGCCCCCGGTTGAGCTCCTCCTGGTGCGCCGTGAGGGTGCCGGTCATCGAGTCCAGCGCGGCGAGCGTGCGGTTGAACTCGCCCTCATGCTCGTCGGCCGTGGCGAGCAGGTCGTTCGCGTCCTCGACCAGGCCGCGCACCTGGTCGCCGCGGCCGCCGTAGGCCTTGTTGAGCTCGGTCATCACCGTCTTGAGCTGATCGACACCGCTGCCGTTGAGGAGCAGCCCCAGCGACGCGAGGCTGGACTCCAGTTCGGGGCCCACGCGCGTGCGGGCGAGCGGGATGGTGTCGCCGTCCGACAGCACCCGGCCGTCGTCCGCCTGCGCCGCCCCGCCGTGCGCGGCCGGCCCGTCCGATTCGATCCGGATGAACGGCCCGCCCAACGCGGACGGCAACTCGATGGCGGCGGTCACGTCGGCGGGCAGCTGCACGTCGCTGCGCAGGCTCAATCCCACCATCGCCCGCCGACCGTCGGTGGACAGGTCGTGCACGCGTCCGATGGTCAACTGGCCTTCCCGCACCGGCGCTCCGCGCACCACTCTGTCCGCATGGTCGAACACCGCGGTGACGTGGTACGACGGCCCGTCGGCCTCGCGTCCCACCGGCAGATCCTGCAGACCCATGCTGCATCCCGCCGTCAGCGCGGCCATGGTGGCGGCAAGCCCGGCGGCGAGGGCCGCAGCGAGCGCCCCGACGACACGCCGCCGTCCGCGCCCGGCCCGCTCCGATGCCGTCACAGTCCCCCCTCCTCGAACGCCTCGAGCAACGGCCCGAAGGGATCGGACCTGCTCAGAGGGACCGGCACCGGGTTGGTCAGCCCCGGTGCGACGCACAGCGGGCCGGGGTTGCGCCGGCACAGCTCCTCGGTCGCCTTCATCTGGTCGCCGCTGGAGGAGACGTCGAGGCGGAGTCGTGCGCGGTGGTCCGGCCCGATCGCCCGGTCGATGTTCTGCACGGCCAGCGGCGTCAGGTCGAGGAACTCCGCCAGCCCCGCGGGCCTGCCCGCGATCGTCGAGGCAACCTCGCGCGCGTCGGCGATGGCCTGGGCGACCTCGTCGGAGCGCGTGTCGAGCAGACCGCTGATCCGGTCGAACAGGTCGGTCAGCTGCGAGAGCGGGCCCGCCACGTCGAGGTTCTGCCGTCTGATCTCGTCGCCGATGCCCGCCATGGCCCGTACCGTGTCCTCGATCCGCCCCTGGCGGGCGCCGAAGGCGTCGGCGATGCGCTCCATGTCGTCGAGCAGGGCCGCGATGTCCTCCGACCGTGCGCCGACCAGGGAGGTCGCTGACCCGATCTGTTCGATGGCCCGGTGCAGTGCGCCGCCCATCCCATCGGTCACCTCGGCGGCGCGGTCCACCACCGCGCCGACGTTGCCACCGTCCGGCCCGAGCGCCTGCACGATGGTGTCGAAGCTCTGCAGCAGGTCGTCCCAGTTGATGGGCGAATGGGTGCGCGACACCGGTATCACCGAACCCTCGACGTACTCCGGCCCGCCGCGGTAGACGGGCCCGAGCTCGACGAAGCGCGCGCTGATGACCGACGGGTTCATCACGTACGCCTGCACGTCGGCCGGAAGCCGCACGTCCGAGCGGATCGTCATGGTCACCCGGACCCTGCCGCCCTTCGACGTCACCGATTCGACGCGCCCCAGCGGCACACCGAGCACGTCCACCTTGCTGCCCGGGTAGACGCCCTCCACGTGCGTGAAGTCGGCGACCACGCGCTGGGAGTCATCGCTGCGGAAGAACACGAACCACACCCCGGCGCCGATCACCGCCAGCACGCACAGCGCGGCCACCCAGCGTGTCGCGCGGCCGAACCGCCGCTTCCCGCCCGTCACCGGCAGTCCGTCATGACGCCGAACACGCACAGGAGCGTGTCGGGGATCGGCCCGGCCGGCGCGGAGACCTCGACCCAGTCGCCGTTACCGCTGGCGTCGACCACCGAACGGACCAGAGGCGGCAGCCGCCGGAAGATCTCGTCGATGCGCCCTCCGTTCTGCTGCAGCGTGTCGAGCACCGAATGCAGGTTGTCGACCGTCTGCTCGAGCCCGTCGGACCCGTTCGGCCCGCCCGCGTCGGCCTTCGCCGTCACCTCGTCGGCCGCGGCCAGGATCGTCCGCAGATCGGTGGCGAGCCTGCTGATCGCGTGCCGGCGGTCGGCGAGCGTCTGCAGGATCGTGCGCGCATCGGCGGACACCGAGTCCAGGGTCGCGTCCTGCTCCGCCAGCAGCCCGGTGAGCGCCTTGCCCGCATCCAGGAGCCGGTTGATCTGCTCACTGTCCTGGTTGACCGACTCGGCGACGGCGCTCACGCCGGTGACGGCCCGCCGCATGGTCTCCGAGTCGTCCGGCAACGTGTCCTCGATCGTGCTGACCATCTTCTGCACGGCGTCGATGTCGAGCTTCTGCGCGGTGTTCGACGCCGCGGCCGCCGACTCGTCGAGGCTGTACGGCACGGTGGTCCGGGCCAGCGGGATCGTGTCGTCCGGCCCCACCGCACCCTGCCCCGCGGGGTCGACCTCCATGTACCGCTTGCCCAGGATGGTCGCCAGCTTGATTCCCGCGGTGCTCTGCGAACCCAGGGGTCGGTCGTCGTCGAGGCGGAACTCCACGTCGACGTGGTCCCCCGCGAATTCGACCGACTCGACCTTGCCCGTCGGAACCCCCGCGACCAGCACCGGATCGCCGGGAGTCAGCCCCGCGGCGTTGGCGAACTGCGCCGTGTAGGCCTCGGTGCGGAACACATACCAGCCGTGCGGCAGGGCCACCGCCAGCAGCAGCCCCGCGAGCACCGCGACGGCCCCCACGGTGCCGATGAGCATCAGCACGCGCGGTTCGTGTCGCCCGGCTCCCCGGCCCGCCCACTGCACCTGAACGGCCCACCGCTTCGCGGTCTCCTTCACGCTCATCGGCACACCTCGCTGTGCGCCGGCCCCAGCAGGTTGACCTCCAGGCCGCCGGCCTTGGCGGTGAGCGTGCAGGTGTAGAGCTGCAGCCAGCTGCCGTAGTCGGCGGTGCGGCCCACCCGCTCGGTGAAGGGGACGAGCGCCGCGATGGTCTGATGGAAATCGTCGGTGTTCTCCACCCAGGAGCCCGTCATGTCGCGCAGCCCATGCAGCGTCCCCTCCAACGTGTCGACCCGGTGCTGCAGCAGGTCGGCGGCCTCGGCGGCGGCGCTCGACCCGTGGTCCAGAACGCTGATGAGCCGCTGGTTGTGCTGTGCCAGCGTGCCTCCCAGCCGGGCGAGTCCGTCGATGAGGCTGTTGAGCTCGGTGCCGCGCTGGTTCGCGGCCTCTGCGAGCGCACCGAGGTTGGTCACCACGCGGCCGATGGCCTCGCGGTGGGAGCTGAGGTTCTCTGTGACGTCGCCGATCCGCGTGAGCAGCATCCCAACGCCTCCGGACCGGCCGCCGAACGCGTCGACCACGGACCGCGCCAGCGTGTTCACCTGCTCCGGATCGAGCGCCTCGAACAGCGGCTTGAATCCGTTGAACACAGCGGTGAGGTCCAGCGGGGGGCTCGTCCGTCCGATCGGGATGCGGGCCCCCGCGGGCAGGTCCTCGCCCGACGGCGTGAGCGGCGCGGTGAGGGCGACGTACCGCACCCCGAGCATGTCGCCGTACCGCACGGCCGCGTGGACCTGGGCGTCGAGCGTCACGTCGTCGCGGACGTCGAAGCCGACCAGGGCATGCGCTCCCCCGTTGTCCGCGTCGGTGCGCGTCACCGACTCGACGCGGCCCACCCGGACACCCGCCGCCGTCACCGCGTCGCCCGGCTGCAGCCCTTCCACATCGGTGAACTCCGCCGAATACTCGGAGGTGTCCCCCGGGGTCGGCACGGTGAGGGTGTTGGCCACCACGACGGAGGCGACCACGCCGACGGTGAGGAACAGGACGACGACGATCAGCGGGCCGCGCAGGCCGCCGCGGCCGCGCGCCCGGATGCGGCGCCGCCGGAGAAGACCGCTCGGCGAGACCATCAGCCACCGCCCCCGGTGCAATTCGCGCCCGCGAGGCCGCCGTAGCGGGGGCAGTCGGCCGCCGTGTACGGGAGCGGATCGGAGAAGCTCGGCACCGCCGTGATGTCGAACCTGCCCGACGCGAACGCCGGCGTGGCCTTGACCGTGAACCCGCGGAGCGCCCGGAAGGTGTCCGGCAGCCCCTGCCTGCCCTCGGCCGCCGCGGCGAGCGCCGGTGCGGCCTGATCGACGATCCGTTGCAGCCGGCCGGAGTTGTCGTCCGCGATCCCGGAGATCGTGGACGAGACCGCGCCGGCCTGCTCGAAGAACGCGGCGAGGCTGCCCGGCCGGTCGGTCACCGCGTGCGACAGCGCGGTCATGTCGCGGACGATTCCGAGCCCCTGCCCTGTCGCGGCGTCCGCGGCCTCCGCCACTGTCGCGATCTGCGGCGCATGCTCCATCCACTGCCGCGCCGCCGGCGTCAGGGTGTCCGCGGCGCGCGAGAGGCTGTCGAGCGCGCGCCCCAGGTCGTCGCCCTTCCCCCGCAGCGCCCCGGCGGCCGCGGTGAGCGCGGTCTGCATCCGCTGGGGTTCCAGCCGGTCCATCACGCCGACGGCGCGCTCGTAGATGTTGTAGAGCCGGACCGCTTGCGGCGAGGTGTCGGTGCGCAGCGCGTCGCCCGGCTGCAGGCTCCGGCCAGTCCGGGGTGCGGACGGGTCCGGCACCAGCTCGATGACGACGTCCCCGAACAGCGTGCGCGGGGCCACCCGCACCATGACATCCGCGGGGATCCGGCCGAGGGCCCCGGAGTCGATCTCCAGGCGCACCGTGGACGAGTCCGTTCCCGCGTCGATGTCCGTGACCTCGCCGACCTCGACACCCTGGTACTGCACCGACACGTGCCCGGTGAGCAGCCCGGCATCGGCGGGCACGGTGGCGGTGACCGTCGGATCGTCGTCGAACACGCCGTTTCCGTAGGCGAGGACCATTCCGGACACGACCACGAGGACGGCGGCGGCGATCACTCCGCGCAGCGCCAACGAACTGCGCCGCGGCGCCAACCGGCGCGGCGGCGCCGCCTCCTGCGCGCCGGCCGGACGGCCGCGGCCGGGCCCGTACACGCTCACGAGATCCCCAAACCCGGCACCGACGGCTCGATGCCCCACAGCGCGAAGGTGAGCACGACGTCCGCGATGCCGATGGACAGGATGCTGGTGCGCAGCGCGCGGCCTGCGGCACGTCCGACCCCCTCCGGCCCGCCCGAGGCGTGGAACCCGTAGGAGCAGTGGACGAGCGCGACGATGACAGCGAACACCAGCG
>CAYVJJ010000075.1:0-4310 GCA_964451655.1 uncultured Mycobacteriaceae bacterium
CGGGCCGGCTGATCCGGGTCAGGCGGAGGTGAGCTCGATCAGCTGCCGCGTGAGCGGCGCCAGTTCGCGCCTGGCCTCCTCGTCGAGACCGTCGAGCACGGCCCTGTCCACCGCGTCGAGCGCCCTCGCGGCCCGACGGAGGCGGGAGCGGCCCTCGTCGGTGAGGTGGACGAGGCGGCGCCGCCGGTCGGCCGGATCGCGCTGACGCACCACGAGGCCGTGGTCCGCGAGCGCATCCAGGTAGGCGACGACGTCTCCGCGATCGATCCAGGCGCGGTCCGCCAGTTCGCGCTGGTGCATCGGTCCGTGCGCTTTCAGCACCAGCAGCACCGCATGCTGGTTCGGGACCAGGCCGACCTCGCGCAGGGCATCCGCATAGCGCTGCCGGAGCCGCAGCGCCGCGCGGATGAGGAGCAGTCCATCGCGCGCGGTCGAGATCATGGGACCACTATAGGGACGCGGCGGATCGGCGGAGCCGTGAAGTCCGCGGGCGCGGGCGGGCGGATCCCCTCGCCTGCGACGGTGGCCGAGGTGCGGGCCCACGGGCCATGATCGGGGGTAGGGACGCGGCGGAAGGAGCGGACGATGTCCGAGGCACACGGCGGAGCGGGCGACGGTTCCGGCGGCGGGGTCCGCAGCGTAGGAGTGGTCGGCGCAGGCATGGTGGGCCTGTCCACCGCGTGGTACCTGCAGGAGCGCGGCATCGAGGTGACGGTGTTCGACCGGTCGGGGCCGGCGGCGGGATCCTCGTGGGGCAATGCGGGATGGATCACGCCCGCCCTGAGCACGCCGCTGCCCGAGCCGTCGGTGCTCGCCTACGGCCTCCGGCAACTGCTGCGGCCGTCGTCGCCCGTGTACGTTCCGCCGTCGGCCGCGCTGGACCCGGGGCTGGTCCGGTTCCTGGCGCGCTTCGCCCGCAACAGCACTCCCGGCCGGTGGCGCGAGGCGATGGGTGCGCTGGTGCGCATCAACCGGCACGCCCTCGAGGCCTTCGACAAGATGGTGCGGGACGGCGGCGCGGCGGCCGACTGCCTGCACGAGGCGGACCCGTTCATCGTCGGCTACACCGATCCGTCGGAGGTCCGCACCCTGCTCGACGAGGCGCGCCAGATCACCGACGCCGGACAGCCTGTGCAGGTGGATGAGCTGCCCATCGACGAGGCGCGGGAGCGGGCCCCGATGCTGTCGTCGGCGGTGCGGGCCACGCTGCTGCTGCGCGGACAGCGCTACCTGCACCCGCCGGAGTTCGTCGACGCTCTGGCCGGGGCGGTGGCCGCGCGCGGCGGGGTGGTGCGCACCGGGATCGCGGTGGAGACCGTGCGCGATCGCGGGCGGCGTGCGGCGGTGACCGGCAGGATCGTCGACGGCGGACGTGAAACGGACGGTGCGGGCGGCGAGGGCCCGGGCAGGGGCGGCGCAGCGGGTAGCCGTGGCCGCAGCTGGGAATCCGGCACGGTCGACGCCGGATTCGACGCCGTCGTGGTGGCCGACGGGGCGGAACTGAACGCGCTGACGGGGCGCTTCGGCGTGCGGGAGCAGGTGCGGGCCGGGCGCGGTTACAGCTTCTCGGTGCCTGTCGGGACGCCGCCGCCCGGGCCGCTGTACTTCCCGACGACGCGGGTGGCCTGCACTCCGCTGGGCGACCGGCTGCGGGTGGCCGGGATGATGGAGTTCCGCCGCCACGACGCGCCACTGGACCCCCGCCGGATCGCCGCCGTCGTCGATTCCGTCCGGCCGCTTCTGCGCGGGGTGGACCTGGACGACCGCGCGGACGAATGGGTGGGCTCGCGCCCGTGCACCGCGGACGGTCTGCCGCTGATCGGGCCCACCGGCTCCCCGCGCGTGTTCGCCGCCGGCGGCCACGGCATGTGGGGCATGACGCTGGGGCCCGCCACGGGGATGCTGCTGGCGGAGGCGATCGACACCGGGCGCACCCCACAGGACCTCGTGCCCTTCGACCCGCTGCGGTAGACGCAGGCGGCGGGGTCCGTGGTCCGGGAGCGGCACACCGGTCCCGTCCGGCATGATGGATCCGGCCGGGGTACGACGCGGGCCCCGGCGGGACTGACCGACCGCGCGGGAGGTGGTCACGATGAGGCTGCTGCTCAACATCATCTGGCTGGTGTTCGGGGGACTGTGGCTCGCGCTCGGCTACTTCCTCATCGGGATCGTGCTGTGCGTCCTGATCATCACGATCCCGTTCGGCATCGCGGCGTTCCGGATGGGGGCCTTCGCGATCTGGCCGTTCGGCCGCACCGTGGTGGACAAGCCGGACACGGGGGCGCCGTCACTGGTGATGAACGTGATCTGGTTCGTCATCGCGGGGCTGTGGATGGCCTTCGGGCACCTGGCCACCGCCATCGCACAGGCCGTCACCATCATCGGCATCCCGCTGGCGCTGGCCAACGTGAAGATGATCCCGGTGACGTGCTTCCCGTTCGGCAAGGACATCGTGTCCGCCGACCGGCCTCCGGCGGGGGCGCGCGTGTACTACCGGCAGCAAGCCTGAGCGGCGTCGGTGCGGGCACCGCGCCGGGGTGCCGCCCGTCCGGTGACCAAGCGATGAGTGCCATCTCGGGCCGGAAAACGTGCACTCATCGCTTGCTCGGCGCGGCGCGGGCCCGGGGGCCGCGTCAGGAGACGGGCGCGCGCTCCGTCCCGCAGGTGCACCGCTGCGGAGCCGGGACGGAGTCGAGGACCTCCTGCGCGTGGTCACCGCATCCGTTCCAGGTGGTCTTTCCGCAGCGTGCGCAGGCGGCGGGGTAACACATTCGACGGGTCCTTCCGAGGCCGAGGGGCGGTCGTGGGGGCTCAGCGTGGCGGCGGCGAGGCTCAGCGGCCGGTCCAGTGCGGCTCGCGTTTGTCCAGGAACGCGCTCATGCCCTCCTGGGCATCGCGTGTGACGGCGTTCGTCGCCATCGTCTCCCCCATCAGGTCGTACGCCTCCGCCTGGGGCAGGTCTATCTGGCGGTAGAACGCCTCCTTGCCGATGCGCAGCGTCAGCGGGCTCGACGCGGCGATCCTCTCGGCGAGATCGCGCGTCTGCCGGTCGAGGTCCTCCGGCGCCGCGACCGTATTGATCAGGCCCCAGTCCGCGGCGGTGTGCGCGTCGATCGTCTCACCTGTCAGCAGCATCTGCATCGCCCGCTTGCGGCCCACCGCCCGGGTGACGGCCACCATGGGAGTGGAGCAGAACAGACCGATGCGGACTCCGGGGGTGCCGAACACGGCCGTCGACGCCGCGACGGCGAGATCGCACGCGGCCACGAGCTGACAGCCCGCCGCGACCGCCGGCCCCTGTACGGACGCGATCACCGGTTGGGGGATGCCCTGGACCGCATCCATCATCGCCGTGCAGGCATCGAAGACGACGCGCTGCTCCTCCACGGGACGGTCGATCATCTCGGCCAGGTCGTGGCCGGCGGAGAAGACCGGCCCGGAGGCGGTGAGGACCACGACGCGCACGGCGGGGTCGGCACCGAGGTCGAGCAGGGCGGCGCGCACCGACCGCATCACGTCGGTGGACAAGGGGTTGCGCCGGCCGGGATCGTCGAGGACGACGTGGCCGATGCCGGAGTCCGGCTCGACCGCGGCGCGCACGGCGGGGGTGCCGTCCGCGGCGGGGCCCGCGGCGCTGCCGGGTCGGTCCGCGTTCACGGGTCGGTCCACGGGTCGCCTCCAGGGCAGTCGGTGCCAGCACGGCTCTCGCCGCCTGCCCCGATGCTACCCACGCCGTTCAGGGGCGCTCGACGGTGCGGGCCAGGATCCCCAATGTGGCCTTGAGCCCGGCCTCCGGGATCACGGGGAAGATCCCGGACTCCCGGTACGCCTCGTCGATCCGGCTCCAGTCGTAATACGAGGTGACCCGGGTGCCGTCGCCGTCCGGCTCCAGCGCGTAGCCGTACAGGTGGCGCAGCGGCGGCGTGATCGTCCCGCGGATGGTCCACTCGAGCAGGCGGTCCTGCTCGAACCGGGTGATCTGCACCGTCACGTCGTATCTGCCCATCGGCAGGTCCCCGAGCGATTCACGGTCCATGTGCACGTCGAACTCGTCGCCGGCGGCGCGGACTCGGTCCCCGTCGGCGGACTGCAGCATCCCGGTGCTGTCGATGGCGACGTGCCCGTTCGGGTCGCAGAGCAGCCGGAAGATCCGCGCCGGCGGGGCGTCGATGCGGCGCGAGACCGAGAACCGCTCGTCACGCCCGGCCTCGTCCCGCTCCGGCCGGTCCGACGGTGCCGCAGTGTGATCGGTCGTGTCGTGATCGGTCATGCCCCGGATCGTTCCACGGCGCCGCCGGCAGTGCCATAGG
>CAYVJJ010000075.1:4410-10318 GCA_964451655.1 uncultured Mycobacteriaceae bacterium
GGCGCCGCCGGCAGTGCCATAGGATCGACCCCCGTGACACGCAGACCCCGCGGATTCCCGCCGTCGACGCAGCACCGTCCGCACCGGCCCGGAGCGGCACTGGCCGCCGCCGCGCTCGCCGCGCTCACCGCTGCAGGGCTCGCGTCTCCGGCCGCCGCGCAACCCGTGCCGGTGGTGGACTCCCCGGGCGGCGCCCGAGCCGCGGCGGCGTCCGCCGGTTCGATCCAGTGGAACCCCGCGCGGGGCCGCGCGGACCGGGTGGTGCAGATCATCGGCTCGGACGCTCCCGTCGACGTGGCCGAGACGCTCAGCATGGCCGACCCGGCCCTCACCGCGCAGCTGTACCCGCAGACGCTGGCCGCGGCGCTCACCGCGTGGCAGGCGAGCGCCCCGTACACGGTCACCGGCACCGACGACGACGGGCCGACGGCAGTGACGCACCTGACGACGTCGCGGGGCGTGCCCGCCACCCTGACGGTGCACGTGGACCCGGTGGGCCTGATCGACGGCATCACGATGGTGCCGGACGTGCCGCAGGTCGGCGATCTCGGCGCGGTCGAGGACGCGGTGCGGGCTGTCGGGGCGGACGTGTCCCTGCTGGCCGCGGACGCCGACCTGGACGCGGCGGACCCTGCGGCGCAGTGCAGTCCGGTGTACGCGTCCGGCGCGGACAGGCTGATGCCGCTCGGGTCGATCTTCAAGCTCTACATCCTGGGGGCGCTGGCCGACGCGGTGACCGACGGCGACATCGCCTGGGACGAGCAGCTCACCATCACCGACGACGTGAAATCGTTGCCCTCCGGCGAGCTGCAGAACCGGCCCGCGGGCTCCACGGTGACCGTGCGTGAGGCGGCGGACAAGATGATCTCGATCAGCGACAACACGGCGGCGGACCTGCTGTTGCACAGGTTGGGCCGCGACCGTGTCGAGGCGGCGGTGCGCGCGATGGGCGATCGGCACGCCGCCGCGCTGACCCCGTTCCCCACCACCCGCGAGGCGTTCATCATCGGCTGGGGTGCGGATCCGTCGCTGCGGGAGCGCTGGCGCGACGCGGACGGGGACGTCGACGCGCGCCGCGCGATCCTCCAGGAGGCGGATTCACGGCCGCTGGACTCGGTCGACACCGCGCAGTTGATGCAGACGCCGCCCGGCCCCGACGGCATCGGCTGGCACGCGAGTGCGCTGGACGTCTGCCGTGCGCACGTGGCCCTGCAACGGAAAGCCGCCGACGGCGCCGCGGCGGCGCCGATCCGCGACATCCTGGCCGAGAACCCCGGGGTGCCCGTGGAGGGCTGGCCCTACGTCGCCTACAAGGGCGGCAGCCTGCCCGGGCGGCTGGCCGGAAGCTGGCTGGTCACCGGCGACGACGGCCGTTCCCATGTGCTGGTGTTCCAGATGGCGTCGGACCGCCCTCTCGGCGCCGTCGAGCAGAACTACGTGTTCGGCCTGATGGAGCAGGCGCTGGGGATGCTGGGCTGAGGACGGCCGGACGTGCCGGATCGGCGCCGTCGGCGCTAACGGCGGTCCCGTGCCACCCGATGGAACGGGAGCAGGCGCTTTCCACGGACAGCGCGATCCACGGCGGAAGGGCACGTGATGGAACAGGGCGGAGATCCTTTGCTGGCGGCCGGAATCGTCCTCGCGACGGTCGTCTCGGTGCTGGCCGCGGGCTCGGTGATGCTCGGCAACGTGCTCGGCGGCAGACCACCGTGGTGACCTGACCGCCCGGGTGTGAGGCCCCGCGGATGGCAGGATCGGTGCCATGAGCGAACCGAGCACCGCCAACCTGACCCGGGACGAGACGGCCGCGCGTTCCGCGCAGGTCACCGTGCACTCGTACCGTGTGGACCTGGATCTCACCGGCGCCCGGGACGCCGCTGTCACGGGGTTCCCCACGACGGCGGAGCTGGACCTGGAGGCCGAGGGTGACACGTGGCTCGACTTCCTCGGCGAAGACGTCCACGTGGTCCGGGTGGACGGTGCGGACGTCCCGGTGGAGTACGACGGCGCCCGCATCCGTCTGCGGAGTCTCCGCGGACGCAGCACCGTCCGGGTGGAGGCGACCGGACGCTACAGCCGGTCCGGGGAGGGGCTGCACCGGTTCACCGACCCCGTCGACGGGGAGACCTACCTGTACACCCAGTACGAGCCGGCGGACTGCCGCCGCGTGTTCGCGTGCTTCGAGCAGCCGGACATGAAGGCGCCGTTCACCTTCACCGTCAGAGCCCCGGAGGGCTGGGAAGTGGTGTCCAACCGGGAGGCCGCCGCGTCGGAGCCGTCGGGCCCCGCTGCGGTACGGGTCGAGTTCCCGCCCACGCTGCCCATCCCCACCTACATCACGGCGATCGTCGCCGGGCCCTACCACCGGGTCGCCGGCGAGTGGAGCAGGCCCGGCGCGGGACGGGGCGGAGGGCCGCTCACCGTCCCGTTGGGGGTGCTGTGCCGACGGTCCCTGGCCGGACACCTGGACGCCGATGCGGTCCTCGAGGTCACCCGGCAGGGACTCGACTTCTACCACGACGCGTTCGACTACCCGTACCCGTGGGGCAAGTACGATCAGGTCTTCGTGCCGGAATACAACCTCGGGGCGATGGAGAACCCGGGTTGCGTGACGTTCACCGAGAAGTACGTCTTCCGCGGTGAGGCCACCCGCGCCCAGTACGAGGCGCGCGCCACGACGATCCTGCACGAGATGGCGCACATGTGGTTCGGCGACCTGGTCACCATGCGCTGGTGGGACGACCTGTGGCTCAAGGAGTCGTTCGCCGACTACATGGGCACGCTCGCCTGCGCCGAGGCCACCGGGTTCACCGAGGCCTGGGTGGCGTTCGCCGAGCGGCGCAAGGGATGGGCGTACCGGCAGGACCAGCTGCCCACCACGCACCCCGTCGTCGCCGACATCACGGATCTGGAGGCGGCCAAGCTCAACTTCGACGGCATCACCTACGCCAAGGGGGCGGCGGTGCTCAAACAGCTCGTGGCCTACGTGGGTCGCGAGGCGTTCTTCGCCGGCGCCCGCAGCTATTTCCGCGCGCACGAGTACGGCAACACCACACTGGCCGATCTGCTCACTGAGCTCTCCGCCGCCTCCGGCCGCGACCTGCAGGCGTGGGCGCGGGACTGGCTGCAGACGAGCGGCGTCGCCACCGTGGCGCTGGAGCACGCGGCCTCCGGCTGGGAGGTGGTGCAGAGCGACGCGCGGCCGCACCGGTTCGGGGTGGGGCGCTACGACTTCGCGGACGGCGACGCGCTGGTGTGCGTGGAGCGGGTCGACGTGGAACTGCCCGGCGACCCGCCCCGGGCCGCCGTCCAGCTGGGGCCGGGGCCGCTGCTCGTACCCAACGACGACGACCTCACCTACGCGAAGATCCGCCTCGACGAGCGTTCGCTCGCCACCGTCGAAGGCGGTCTCGGCCGGGTGGCCGACCCGCTGGCCCGCGGACAGATCTGGGCGGCGCTGTGGAACGCGGTGCGCGACGGGCTGCTGGACCCGGCCCGCTACGTGGCGATCGTGCAGCGGCATGCGCCCGGCGAACCGAACACGGCGCTGCTGGCCTCCGCGCTGGCCAACGCCGACGACGCGATCAACCGGTATCTGCCCGCCCCCGACGCGGCGGGGCTGCGCGGCGAATGGCTGGAGACCGCGTGGGCGACGGTCCAGGGCGGTGGCGGGCTCCCGTGGGCCCGGGCGCTCGCGGCCGCGGCGGCCATGGACGGTGGGCGCGCGGCGGACATCCGGGCGCTCCTCGACGGGGAGGCGCCCGCGCCGGAGGGCCTCCGACTGGATCCGGACCTGCGCTGGTCGCTGTGGACGGCGCTGGCGGCGACCGGTGACGCCGGCCCGGCCGAGTTGGATGCCGAGCGCGAGCGGGACGACACCGCCGGTGGACGCACCGCGCATCGGCGGGCGCTCGCGGCCCGCCCCGAACTCCCCGTCAAGCGGGGCGCCTGGGACGGCGCCGTCCACGACGAGTCGCTCACCAACGACGATGTGGACGCGCTGATCTCCGGGTTCCGCGCGGGCCGGCGCCGGGACCTGATCGCCGGGTTCGACGAGGCCTACTTCGCCCGCCTGACGCAGGTGTGGCGTTCGCGCAGCATCGAGATCGCCCGGCGGATCGTGCTGGGGCTGTTCCCCGCCGCCGGCACCACCTCCGACGTGGACGCCTGGCTCACCCGCAATCCGGATGCCGCGGGGGCGCTGCGCCGTTTGGTCACCGAACAGCGCGACCACTTGGCGCGCGCCATCCGGGTGCGGCAGGTGTGGGGCGAGGCGGTGCCGGACAGAGAGTGAGACCGGCCCCGGGTGGGGGCGCCCGCGGGTGACCCCGGAGGCCGGGACCTGTCGGAGGCACCTGGTAGACCTGCCCTCGAGAGGGAGGTCGTGGCATGAGCGCGCGAGGGTCTCAGGGGTCGCCGGTGGCGGGGTTCATCCTGGCGATGGTGGTGCTCGGCTTCATCATCCAGCACATCGTGGTCATCCTCACCGTCATCGCCGGTGCGGCGGCAGCGCTGCTGGCGGGGTGGCTGCTGGTTACGGGGGCCGGCCGGTGGTCGGCCCGTCGCGCCGCGGAACGGGAGCGAATGCAGGAGATCGCGACGCGGGCTGTGCAGCAGCATGAGGCCTGCATGCGGGGTGACTCGTCCGGAGTGTTCGGGCAGTACCTGCCGGCCGCGCTGCCGGAGGTCCGCGGCCAGGCCCAGCACGGCGCTGCGGCGGGGCCGGCGGCCGGGGCTACGGGCGGAAGTGGTGCCGCGACGTGAGCGGGTGCCTGCTGCCGCCCTGAGGGCCGTCGGGGGAGTCCTCCCCGGTAGTCGTATCCGCGTGGCCGCCGGGCCCGTCTGCGTCCGCATGCCCGGTCCCGCCGGAGCCGTCGGCGGGAGTCTCTGCATCCGGCGCAGTGCGGTCCCGGTCCGGAGTGCCCGCCGCCCCGGCGGCATCCCCGGGGCCGGTCGTGCTGTGTGCGCCGGTCGCGTCACCCGGGGGTGCCGCGGCCGTGTCCTGATGCCGGACCGCGGAGTGCTGCGGCAGGTCCTCGTCGTCGGCCTGCGGCTCGAACCAGCGGAGGATCGGGATGTCGCCGGTGATCACCTGTGCGATCTCGGCCAGCCTGCGCCGCTTGGTGAAACGCCCCTTGAGGCTCCACCCGCCCTTGGGGGGCTCGAGTTCCCCCAGATGGTCGGCCTCGGTGGCGCTGTACAGCGCCACCAGCACCGCGCCCACCACCGCGCCGATGAACCCGATGAGCGCGACGATGGCCATGCCCGGCTTGGCGTCGTCGTTGAGGAAGATCACGCCGATGATGCCGGGCGCGGCAGTCTCCCCCACCACCAGGACAGCCGTCACCCCGTTGACGTGACCCACCTGCAAGGCCACCGTCTGCACGTAGAAGCCGACGATCCCCGCGAGGGCGATCGTCCAGGCGGCCGGATCCAGCAGGATGGCCAGCGGATCGAAGGGGTGCACACCGTCGAGCACACGCACACCGACGGCGATGATGCCGAACATCACGCCGGCCAGGGCGCCGTCCAGGATGGCGCCCCGGCTGCCCAGCTTGTAAGCCGCCAGGCAGCCGATGACGCTGAGCACCGCGGTGGACAGGAACAGGTACCAGTGGAAGGTGCGCTGCTCGCCGCCGCCCGCATGGTGGTCGGCCGACAGCGCGAGCATCAGCAGCGACGCGACCACCGTGATCATCGCGACCCAGTCGCGCGTGTGCAGGCGGTTCTCCAGCATCACCGCCCCCAGCAGCGCAGTGACGATGAGGTTGGCGGACACGATGGTCTGCGACAGGAACAACGGCAGGAACCGCGCCGCGATGGCGCCGCCCGCGAAACCGACCAGCAGGAAGAACGTGCCGAGCACGAACTCCTTGCTGCGGAAGGTGTCCACCGTGGAGGTGAGGGA
>CAYVJJ010000076.1:0-10248 GCA_964451655.1 uncultured Mycobacteriaceae bacterium
TGCAGGGGGTGTTCGCGAACCCGCTCGCCGAGCCCGGGGTGATCGGCGTGTCCGCCGGCGCCGCCGTGGGGGCCAGCGCGGTGATCCTCATCGGCGGGACGTTCTCGTCGAGCTGGGTCATCGCCGCCGCGGCGTTCGTCGGCGGGCTCGGCACGACGCTGATGGTCTACGCGCTGGCGCGGGCGGACGGCCGCACAGAGGTCGTCACAGTCATCCTCACGGGCGTCGCGGTGAACGCGTTCGGGGGCGGGCTCATCGCCTACTTCACCTTCGTCGCCTCGCCCGCGGCGCGTGAACAGATCGTCTTCTGGCAGCTCGGCACGCTCGGCGGCGCGAACTGGGACGCCGTGACGGTCGTGGCGCCGCTCGCGGCGGTCGGTATCGGGGGCGCCGTCCTGATGGCGAGGAAGCTGGACCTGCTGGCCCTGGGCGAGGGGCCGGCGCGCCACCTGGGCGTCGACGTGGAGCGCGTACGGCGCCGGGCGATCGTCCTCGTCGGTGTCCTGGTGGCGGCCGGCGTCGCGTTCACCGGCATCATCGCATTCGTGGGCCTCGTCGTCCCGCACGCGTTCCGCATGCTCATCGGCCCCGGGCACCGCATGCTGATCCCCGCGAGCACCATCGGCGGCGCCGTCGTCCTGCTCGCCGCCGACATCGGCGCCCGTACCCTGGTCGGAAACGCCGATCTGCCATTGGGCATGCTGACCTCGCTCGTGGGCGGTCCGTTCTTCTTCTGGCTGCTCTACCGCACACGCCGATCGCAAGGAGGGTGGTCGTGAGGATCCCGAACCCCCTGCAGCGGCTGCACCGGCCCGCCGCCGGCGGAACGCCCCGGCCGGACGGCACCGCGGAGGCCGGGCGGACCCTGCTGCAGGCCCGCGGACTGCGGGTGGAGCGGTCGGGCCGGGCCGTCCTCGACGCGGTCGACGTGGACGTGACGACCGGCCGGGTGCTCGCCCTGGTGGGTCCCAACGGCGCCGGCAAATCCACCCTGCTCGCCGCGCTCGCCGGCGACCTGCACGCCGCCGCCGGGACGGTGGCACTGGACGGCAGGCCGCTGTCCGCGTGGTCGCAACGCGCGATGGCGCGCCGCCGCGCGGTCCTGCCGCAGCAGCATCGGGTGGGGTTCGGGTTCACCGTCGAGGAGATCGTACGGATGGGGCGCGCCCCGTGGGCCCGCACGGACCGCGCGATGGACGACGACGCGGTGGTCGACGCGGCGCTGCGCACCTGCGACGTCGAACGCTTCCGCGACCGGTCGTTCACCACCCTGTCCGGGGGCGAGCAGGCGCGTGTCGCGCTGGCGCGGGTCCTGGCACAGGAATGCCCCGTCATGATGCTCGACGAACCGACGGCCGCGCTGGACCTGCACCACCAGGAGAGCGTCATGCGCATCGCGGAGGAGCGCGCCCGCGCGGGCGCGGCGGTGGTCGTGGTGCTGCATGATCTCGGTCTCGCCGCGGCCTACGCGGACCGGGTGATGGTCCTCGACGGCGGGCGCGTGGCCGCCGACGGCCCTCCGCAGGACGTCCTCACCGGCGAGCTGCTCAGCGTCGTCTACCGGCACCGCGTCGAGGTGCTCGATCACCCGTCCGGCGGGCGGCCGCTCATCGTCCCCTACCGCCCGCGGCCGGGCGTGGGCGGTCAGCCGGCGGCGGAACCCGCGAACTGGGCGGAGTACAGCCGGGCGTAGGCCCCGTCCGCGGCCAGCAGCTCGTCGTGGGTACCGGACTCCACGATGGCACCCTCCTCCATGACCAGGATGGTGTCGGCGTCGCGGATGGTCGAGAGCCGGTGGGCGATGATGAAGCTGGTGCGGTCCTTGCGCAGCGCGGCCATCGCCTCCTGCAGCAACACTTCCGTGCGGGTGTCCACGGAGCTCGTGGCCTCGTCCAGGATCAGGATCGACGGCGCCGCGAGGAACGCCCGCGCGATGGTGATCAGCTGCTTCTGGCCGGCGCTGACGTTGCCCGCGTCTTCGGTGATCGTCGTGTCGTAACCTTCCGGCAGGTGCGCGACGAAGCTGTCGACGAAGGTGGCGCGCGCGGCCTCCAGCATCTGCTCCTCGGTGGCGTCCAGGCTGCCGTAGAGGATGTTGTCGCGGATGGTCCCCTCGAACAGCCACGTGTCCTGCAGCACCATCCCGATGCGGGCGCGCAGGGCGTCGCGCGGGACGTCGGCGATGTCCACGCCGTCGATGCGGATGCTCCCCGAGCGCAACTCGTAGAACCGCATGATGAGGTTGACCAGGGTCGTCTTGCCGGCCCCGGTGGGACCCACGATCGCCACCGTCCGGCCCGGCTCCACGTTCAGGGACAGGTCTTCGATGAGCGGAGTCTCATCGTGGTACCGGAACGCCACCTGATCGAACTCCACGCGGCCCTGCAGCGGCCGGCCGCTGAGGAAACGCGCCGTGGCCGAGTGCCGACCGCCGGGCTCGACGTCCTGCTCGATCAGCTCCTCCTCGTCGAGGATGCCGTAGACGCGCTCCGCTGAGGCCAGGCCGGACTGCATCCTGTTGGCCATCGACGCGATCTGATTGATCGGCTGGCTGAACTGCCGTGAGTACTGGATGAACGCCTGGACGCTGCCGAGGCTGATGGTGCCGTTGGCGATACGCAGCCCGCCGACGACCGCCAGCACGACGTACATGAGATTCGATACCAGGGACATGACAGGCGAGATCATGCCCGAGAGGAACTGGGCGCCGAAGCTGCTTTTGACCAGCGAATCGTTGACCTCTGTGAAGCGGTTCTCCATCTCCTTCTGGTGGCCGTAGACACGCACCAGCGCGTGCCCGCTGTAGGTCTCCTCGACGTGCGCGTTCAGCCGTCCCGTCTCCGCCCACTGCTGCCGGAACAGCGGCTGTGCCTTTTTGGCGATGACCGTGACGAGGATCAGCGACAGGGGGATGGAGGCGAGCGCTATGCCGGTCAGCATGGGTGAGAGGAAGAACATCAGCGCCAGCACGCTGAGCACCGTGAGCAGCGAGGTGATCAGCTGATTGATCGTCTGTCCCAGCACCGTCTGCATGTTGTCGACGTCATTGGTGACGCGGCTGAGCACCTCCCCGCGCGGGGTGGAGTCGAAGAACCGCAGCGGCAGGCGGTGCAGCTTCTCCTCCACCTTGCGGCGCAGTCGGTAGACGGTCTTCTGCACCACGGTGTTCAGCAGATACGCCTGGGCCCAGGACAGGGTCGCGGCCACCACGTACAGCGCCAGGATGAGCAGGATGATGTCGGTGAGCTGGTGGAAGTCGATTCCGGCGCCCGGCGTCAGCGTCATGCTCGAGACCATGTCCGCCTTGGTCATGTCGCCCTGGCTGCGCAGGATCTCCACCGCCTGCGCCTTGGTGGTGCCGGGGGCGAGAGTGCGGCTGATGGCGCCGGAGAACAGCACGTCGGTGGCCCGGCCCATGATCAGCGGGCCTACGGCGCTCATGGCGATGCCGATCACCGAGATCGTGATGACCGTGAAGAACCGGAACTTCTCAGGGCCCAGTTCCCGGATCAGGCGTCGGAACGTGGCGCGGAAGTTCTTCGGCTTCTGCGCGGCGCCGGCGGCGGCCCCGGGGGCGCCGGGCATGGCGGCGGGTGCGGTCACGAGTCCACCTCCGTCGGCTGCTGGGACTGGACGATCTCCCAGTAGGTGGGGCATTCGACGATGAGGGACTGGTGGGTGCCCACCCCCACCGCGCGTCCGTCTTCGAGCACCACTATCTGGTCGGCCTGCGCGATGCGCGCCACGCGCTGGCTCACGCTGATCACCGTCGAGTCCGGGCGTTCCTCGGTCAGACCCCGGTGCAGCGCCGCCTCCGTGCTCAGGTCGAGCGCGGAGAACGAGTCGTCGAACAAGTAGATCCGCGGGCGCCGGACCACGGCCCGGGCGATGGTCAGGCGCTGGCGCTGGCCGCCGGAGAAGTTGGTGCCGCCCTGGGAGACGGGCGCCTCGAGCCCCTCGGGCAGTGCGCGGACGAAGTCCTCGGCCTGGCTGATGCGCAGCGCCTCCCACATCTCGTCATCGGTCGCGTCGGCCTTGCCGAAGCGCAGATTGGACGCGATGGTGCCGGAGAACAGGTAGGCACGCTGAGGCACGAGTCCGATCGCGGAGCACATGGTGTCCTGGTCCTGGAGGCGCACGTCGACTCCGTCGACCAGCACGGTGCCGGCGGTGGCGTCGAAGAGCCGCGGCACCAACGACAGGAGCGTCGTCTTCCCCGAGCCCGTGCTGCCCACGACCGCCGTCGTGGTGCCCGGCCGGCAGGCGAAGGTGAGGCCGGACAGCACCGGCTCCTCCGCGCCCGGATAGCCGAACCCGGCGTCGGCGAATTCGACCAGCCCGGACTCCGCCGCCGGGGCCTGCGGGGCCTGCGGGGTGCGCACCGACGACTCCGTGCGGAGGACTTCGCTGATGCGTTCGGCGCTCACCGCGGCCCGGGGAACGAGCACCGCCATCACCACGGCCATCATCACCGAGGCCAGAATCTGCATGACGTAGGCGATGAAGGCGGTCATCTGGCCCACCTGCATCTGGCCGTCGTCGATCAAATGCGCCGCGAACCACAGCACGGCGACACTGGTCAGATTCGAGATGATCATGATCGCCGGCATCATCAGCGCGAACAACCTGCCCGCGGACAGCGCCACCGACGTCAGGGCATCGTTGGCGCTGTCGAATTTGTCGCGCTCGAGCGGCTCGCGCACGAATGCCCGCACCACGCGCATACCGGTGAGCTGTTCCCTCAACACCCGGTTGACGCCGTCGATCCGCCCCTGCATCTGCCGGTAGAGCGGCACCATCAACGACATGATCAGCGTGACCACGCCGAGCAGCAGCGGCACCGAGATCACCAGTAGCCAGGACAGCCGCGCGTTCTCACGCAGGGCCATCACCACGCCGCCGATCGACATGATCGGCGCCTTGGTCAGGATCGTGGCGCTGATCATGACCAGCATCTGGAGATGCTGCACGTCGTTGGTGTTGCGCGTGATCAGCGAGGGCGTACCGAAGTGGGCGACCTCCCGGTCGGAGAAGGTGGACACCTGGTGGTAGAGGCCCGAGCGCAGGTCCCGCCCCACGCTGGTGGCGGCCTTCGCGGCGCAGTAGACCACGCCCACCGAGCCCAGCGCCTGCGCGATGCCCACCAGCAGCATCAGTCCGCCGGCACGCAGGATGAAGTTCGTGTCGCCACGGGCGATGCCGTCGTCGATGATCCGCGCATTGAGGGTGGGAAGGAACAGCGCCATGGCGGCGCTGAAGATCTCGAGGAACACGACGCCGATCAGCAGGGGCGTGTAGGGGCGCAGGTGCGTGCGCAGCAGACGCAGCAGGCTGGCGCGTTCGCGGCGGCCCTTCCCCGGGTCCGCGGGTGCGGCGACGGCGGGCGCCGGATCAGATGCCATCGATGACCGACCCCAGCTTCCCCAGCAGCGTACGGACCACGGTGGGCTGCTCACCGCCCGACCGCTCGCGGCGTTCCGCTTCGGTGACGGCGTCGCGCACCAGCGCGGTGACGCTGCGCGCGTCGTCGAGGTCCACGTCGGTGACGGGCAACTCGACGGCGGCCACGACGTCCTCCGCGCCCGGAACGGTACCGCCGCGGCCGACACGGTACAGCTCCAGGCGCAGCACCCTGCGCCTGACCTGGAAGGCGAAGTCCCGGCCGCCCGACGCGCCGAAGCCGTGCGCCGCGGGCCCCGAGGTCATGTCCTCGATCGCGAAGGCCGGGGAGGCCGACGCGTCATCGTCCGGCGGAGGGCCCGCCTCGGGATCGCCCGTGCTCATTCGTCTCCCAGCGTGCTCGTGTACGGGTCGGAGCCGGCCGCTGCGCGCACGGCCGTATCCTCGGATGCGGGACCGGGGCGCCGGGGCCACGGCGGCGGCTCCGTATGGGTCACAGGCAGACTCTATGTGATCGGCGCGTGAGACGGTGCACCATCACCCCCGTGCGCCGCGCCCGGCAACGGTGCGCGGGAGCGGGGGGCCGGCCCGCGGTCCCGGCCTCTGGGCCAATTGTTCCACCACGACGGCAGGCGGTGACGTATCAGGTGACCGGACACAGCTCGACCGGCAGACGCAGGGCGGGCCCGGGCAGCGCCTCCAGCGGGCGGCGGAGCCCGGTCCCCGGGCGGGGTACGCGCAAGGTCCTCGCGGCCGTCGCCTCCGCCGCGGCTCTGCTCGTCCTCGCAGGGTGCGGGTCCTCCGACGGGCGCCCGGACGTGCCCACGCGGGCTCCCGCCACCCCTGTCGCCGGTGCGGACACCCCGGCCGCGCCCGCCGGCACCGTGATCCTGCACACGCCGGGTGTCCGGCAGGTCGCCGCGATGCCCGCGGCGGACGGCGCTCTGCTCGCGGTCCAGACGGCCGATCCGGCCGCGATCGCGGTGTACGGGACCGGGGACACGGCAACCCCGATCCGGACGATCCCGCTTCCCGGAGGAGCGTCGCCGATGACGTCGGCGGGCGGCGGGGAGCCTGCCGCGCCGACGGCGCTCGTGCCGGTCCCGGGCGGCATGCTGCGTGTGGACCTGTCGACGGGCGCGAAGGACGCCGCCCACGTCGACGGGGACGCAGTGTCCGCCACGGCGCTCCCCGACGGGCGCTACGCGGTCGGGACGGCGGAAGGGGCCGTGCACATCCTCGGGCCGGACCTGACGCCCGAGCGCACCGTGACCGGCTTCGTCTCCGCCGACTCGCTGGCCGCTGCGGGTGACGACCTGCTGGTGCTCGACGCGCACCAGACGTCGCTGACGGAGGTCGATCCGGATTCCGGCGACAAGGGCGCCGCCCTGCGGGTCGGTGCGGGTGCCACCCGGGTCGCCGCCGACGGCGACGGGCGGGTCATCGCGCTGGACACCGACGGCGGCCAGATTCTCGCCTACGGGCTCGACCCGCTGGTGAACCGCCAGCTCGCGCCCATCGGGGCCTCGCCCGCGGCGTTGGCGGTCGATCCCGGCCGCGGCGTGGTGTGGGTGACCTTCACCGGCACGGACGAGGTGGCGGCGTTCGACCTGTCGTCCGGGGAGCCGGTGGAGAAGCACCGGTTCCCCACCGTCGCATTCCCCACGTCTGTGGACGTCGGGCCGTCCGGAGCCGTGTACGTCGGCTCCGGCCACGACGGCGGTGTCGGCCGCATCGCGCCGGAGGAGATCCGATGACCGGCCGCATCTACACGCTGGTGCTGCGGGCGCTGTTCCTGGTGTCCCCGGAGCGCATCCACCACCTGAGCTTCCGGGCCATGCGCATCGCCACCGCCCTGCCGCTGATCGGCACGCTCATCGGCAAGGTCCTCGCCGTGGACGATCCCGTCCTGCGCACACGCGTGTTCGGGGTGGATTTCCCGGCGCCTCTGGGGCTGGCCGCCGGGTTCGACAAGAACGCGGAGGGCATCGCCGCGTGGGGGCCGATGGGCTTCGGGTACGCCGAGGTCGGCACGGTGACCGGTGCGGCGCAGCCGGGAAACCCGCAGCCGCGCCTGTTCCGGCTGCCGGCGGACCGCGCGCTGATCAACCGGATGGGCTTCAACAACCACGGGGCCGACGCGGCGGCGGTCCGGCTGCGGGCGCGGCGCGGCGGCGTCCCCATCGGCGTCAACATCGGCAAGACCAAGGTGGTGCCGGTGGACGAGGCGGCGGACGACTACCGCTACAGCGCGGGTCTCCTCGGCGCGCTGGCGGATTTCCTCGTCGTCAACGTGAGTTCGCCGAACACCCCCGGCCTGCGCGACCTGCAGGCCGTCGAGTCCCTGCGGCCGCTGCTGCGGACGGTCCTGGACGTCGCGCACGTCCCGGTGCTGGTGAAGATCGCCCCGGACCTGGCCGACGCCGACATCGACGCGGTGGCCGACCTGGCCGTGGAGTTGGGGCTGGCGGGGATCGTCGCCACCAACACCACCATCGCGCGGGACGGCCTGGACACCCCCGCCGCGCAGGTCCGATCGATGGGCGCCGGCGGCCTGTCCGGTGCTCCCGTCGCGGACCGGTCGCTGGAGGTGCTGCGGCGCCTCTACGCGCGGGTCGGCGGCGACCTGGCCATCATCTCCGTCGGCGGCATCTTCACCGCCGATCAGGCGTGGGAGCGCATCACGGCGGGCGCCTCGCTGCTGCAGGGCTACACCGGCTTCATCTACGGGGGGCCGTTGTGGGCGCGCCGGATCCACCGCGGTCTCGCACAGCGGGTGCGGACGGCGGGCCTGACGTCGCTGGCCGAGGCCGTCGGATCGGAGGTCGCGCGATGACGCCGCCGCAGTTGGACCCGGACGGAGGTGGGCACGGCCCCGAGGCCGGCACGGAGGAGCGCATCGCCGCCGCCCGCGCCTACATCGATGCGCTCGTCTCGCATGACGCCTCCGCGGTGCCGCTCGCAGCCGCGGCCGTGCGCTACGAGATGGGCCTGAAGACGGGACGCGACGGTGCGCACATCGCCCGCAGCCTCGAGCGCGGCCCGCAGTTCCGCGTGATCGCCGGGGCCCGGGACGTCACGGCATGGCGGGAGGGCGACACGGTGCGCACGCGGTACCTCCTCGACACGTCGCTCGCCGGACTCAATCTTGTGGTCGCGGAGGTCACCGAGGACTTCACGATCCTCGGCGACGGGAGGATCCACCGGATCGACGCGCGCATCCGCCCCCGCCGGGGGCCCGCATTGCGCAGGCCCGGACGGGGGCGGAACGGCTGACGGGCTCCCTGCGGGGCGTCAGTTCTGCTCGTAGGTGCCCACGATGTAGGCGCGGGCGATGGCGTGCGAGAACAAGTTGAATCCCAGCACCGTCGGTGTGGCATCGGCGTCCAGGCCCAGGCTCTCCACGTCCACGGCGTGCACGGCGATGTAGTAGTGGTGCGGCCCGTGCCCGGCCGGCGGGGCGGCGCCGATGTACCGGGCGGGACCCGCGTCGCTGCGCAGCTGCAGCGCCCCGGCGGGGAGGCCGGAGCCGTTCTCATCGCCCGCCCCCGCGGCGAGCTCGGTGGTCCCCGCGGGAACGTCGGCGACCGCCCAGTGCCAGAAGCCGGCCGCGGTCGGCGCATCGGGGTCGAAGACCGTCACCGCGAAGCTCTTGGTCTCCGCGGGGAAGCCCGACCAGGACAGCTGCGGCGACACGTCCTCGCCGCCGGCGCCCATGATCCCGCTGACCTGCGGGGCGGCCAGCGCGCCGCCGTCGGTGACGTCCTGGGAGGTCAGGGTGAAGCCCGGCAGCTGCGGGAGATCGTCGTAGGGGTTGCGGCTCATCGATGATCCTTTCGTCGGTGTCGGATGTTCGGTGCCGTGCACCGGATGCGGGCTCCGGGGCTGCGCGCCCACGGCTCGAATGCCGCTCGGTGCCGTGGACTCAGCAGTTCCGCAGGAAATGGTCCAGGACCCGCGTGCCGAAACGCAGTGCGTCCACCGGAACGCGTTCGTCGACCCCGTGGAAGAGCGCGGCGAAGTCCAGCTCCGGCGGCAGCCGCAGCGGGGTGAACCCGAAACAGCGGATGCCCAGGCGGGCCAGCGCCTTCGCATCGGTGCCGCCGGACAGCATGTACGGCACCGTCCGGCCGTCGGGGTCATGGGCCAGCACGGCAGCGTTCATGGCGTCCACCAACCCGCCGTCGAACGTCGTCTCGTAGGAGTCGAGGCTGGTGATCCACTCGCGTTCGATGTCCGGCCCCAAGATCCGGTCGAGTTCGGCCTCGAACGCGGCGCGGCGCCCCGGCAGGATGCGGCAGTCGACCACGGCCTGGGCGGTCTGCGGGATGACGTTGGCCTTGTACCCCGCGGACAGCATCGTCGGGTTGGCGGTGTCGCGCAGCGTCGCGCCGATGATGCGGGCGATGCTGCCGAGCTTGTCCAGGCGGCCGGCGATGTCGGCGGCAGCGGGGTCGAACTCGTGGCCGGTCTCGGCGGACACCGCCGCGAGGAATTCCGCGACGGCATCGGTGACGACCAAGGGGAACTCGTGGGTACCCAGCCGCTCCACGGCCGCCGCGAGGGTGGTGACGGCGTTGTCGGGGTGCAGGAAGGAACCGTGGCCGGGGCGGGCGCGCGCCGTCAGCCGCAGCCACCCGAGGCCCTTCTCCGCCGTCTCCACCAGGTACAGCCGCCGGTCCCCGCCGGCGGCGGACGGCACTGTGAGCGAGAAACCGCCCACCTCCCCCACGGCCTCGGTGATCCCTTCGAACAGGTCGGGACGGTGCTCCACGAGCCACTGCGCGCCGAACGTGCTGCCCGCCTCCTCGTCGGCGAGGAACGCGAAGACGATGTCGCGGGGCGGAA
>CAYVJJ010000077.1:0-10238 GCA_964451655.1 uncultured Mycobacteriaceae bacterium
TGGCGTACGGGATCTGCTTGCACTTGCCGTCGCCGCCCCAGCGCCAGTCGTGGAAGGGGCAGGCGATCTCGTCGCCCTTGACCGTGCCCTGGGACAGGTCGCCGCCCATGTGCCGGCAGTACGAGTCCAGCACCCGGATCTCACCGTGGGTGTCCTGCCAGATCACGAGCTTGCCGCCGAACGCCTGCACGGAGTGGGGGTTGCCGTCGCGGTAGGCGTCGGCCAGGCCGAGGCAGTGCCAGCCGCGGGCGAAACGCTCCGGGTTACTGCCGGTGTCGATCTCGCGGACCTCGTCGGACCCGTCCCGTGCTCCTGTCGTCGTGTCGTCCACCAACGTCATCTCAACCTCCGATTGCGTCGTCTCCTCGCCGCCGGGTCGCGGCCGGGGGTGTCATCGCTCACACTCGCGGGTGGAAGTGACCCACTACCGTGCGTTCCCGTCAGGAGGGAACGGCGTGTGCGCGGCGCGTCCCCGGGCGCGACGCTGGTGGCCCAGGCGACCGGACGACGAGGAAGGCGGGATCGACGCGATGAGGATCGGGATCTTCACCCCGGTGCTGGTGCAGCACCCGGCGTCGCGCAACGGCTGGGAGGCCGACGCCGGCATCGACGAGGTCGCCCGCATCGCCGGTGCCGCGGACGAACTGGGTTTCCACCACATGACCTGCAGCGAACACGTGGCGATCCCGTCCGACGTCGCCGCCGAGCGCGGCGGGACGTATTGGGACCCGCTGGCCACGTTCGGCTACCTCGCCGCACGCACCCGGCGCATCCGGTTCGCCACGCAGGTGCTCGTGCTCGGCTACCACCACCCGCTCGACATCGCCAAGCGGTACGGGACCCTCGACACCGTCAGCGGCGGACGCCTGATCCTGGGCGTGGGCGTCGGCAGCCTCGCCGAGGAGTTCGCACTGCTCGGGGCGCAGTTCGACGGCCGCGGCCCCGTCGCCGACGACGCCATGCGCGCGCTGCGTGCGGCGCTCGGGCGCACCGAGCCGCGCTACTCGGGCACGCACTTCTCGTTCGACGAGTGGGTCGTCTCGCCCAGCGCCGTGCAGGAACGGGTGCCGATGTGGGTGGGCGGACGCTCGCCGCGCTCGCTGCGCCGCGCGGTCACCCTCGGCGACGGGTGGGTGCCGTTCGGCCTGTCGAACGAGGAGCTGTCCCGGATGCTCGCGCGCCACGAGTTGCCCGCCGGATTCGACGTGGTCCTGCCCGCCGGGGGCCGTCTCGACCCGGGCGGCGCACCGGACCGGTGCCGGGACGCGCTCGAGACCGCGCGCGCCACCGGGGCCACCGTCGCGACCGCGACGATCGCCGCGGACAGCTGCGCGCACTACATCGACCAGCTCGCCGCACTCGCCGACCTGGCCCGGGGGGTCGGGGCCGAGCTCGGCTGACACCGATGCGCTCCGGTGTTGCGGAGTGCGATGGACCGACCCCGGGAGCAGACCGACCCCGGGTCAGTCCGGGCGCGTGAGGAACGCGAGGACGGCGGACAGCCACGCCTCGCGCGCCTCGATCATCGTCCAGTGCCCGCAGCCCGGCAGCACGTGCAGCTCGGCGCGCGGGATGTCGCGCATCGGCAGCAGCGCCATGTCCACCGGGCTCACCCGGTCATCGCGCCCCCACGTCAGCAGCGTCGGCGCCGCGATGCGGTGGAGCTGCGCCCAGTAGGGCGTCGAGGTGTCCATCTTCGTCGCCTCGGCGTTGGAGGCGAACGCGGCGGACCCGTACATCTTCCGCGCGATGCGCAGCGTCTCCGGATCCGTGGCCAGCCGCCAGCGCTCCTCGATCAGCTCCGCGGTGACCGTCGCCGGGTCCGAGACCATCGCGTGCAGCCAGCGCACCAGCTTCTCGCGCGTCGGATCGTCGGTGAATTCGATGAGCGTCCGGATGCCCTCGCTCGGCGCCGGGCTCAGCACGGGTCTGCCGATGCCGCCGATCGTGACCAGGCGCCGGATGCGCTGCGGCTCGGCGATCGCCACGCGGGCGCCGACGATCCCGCCCATCGAGTTGCCGATCACGTCCACGCGGCCGAGCCCGAGCCCGTCGAGGAAGCGGCCCACCGACGCGTCGGCCATCGTGAACGGGTGGCCGTCTCCGGGATCGGAGACGCCGTATCCGGGGAACTCGAGGATCAGGCAGCGGAAGTGCCGGCTGAGCTCGCCGACGACGCCCCGGTAGTTCTGCCACCCGGTCACGCCGGGACCCGAACCGTGCAGCAGCAGCACGGGCGGACCGTCGCCGATGTCGTAGTAGCGCAATACGCCGTGGTCGGTGGACAGTTCCCGCAGTGCGGCCTCGGGGACGGGCGCTGATGGCATGGTTCTCCTCGTTGTCGTTGCTCCGGTCGCCGTTGCTCCGGTCGTGGGGCGCGCGCCGTGCGGCACGGCCCGGGTGCGCACGGCTAGCGCATCAGCACCTGGCCGCCGTCCACCGGCAGCGAGTGGCCGGTGATGTAGCGCGAGTCGTCGCCGCACAGGAACGCCACCGCGGCGCCGATGTCGTGCTCCGGGTCGCCGAACCTGTGCAGCGGTACCGTGCTGAGATATTCCTCGGCCTCCGCGGGGCGCGCGTTCGCCCACTCGACCAGTCCCGGTGAGGATGCCAGCGGCAGCACCGCGTTCACGCGGATGCCGTCGTCGGCCCACTCGCAGGCGGCGGTCCGGGTCAGCGAGCGGATCGCCTCCTTCGCCGCCGCGTACACGCCGTAACCGGAGGGGTCCCAACGCACGCCGGCGGCGGAGCCGAGGTTGACGATGACGCCGCCGCCCGCCAGGTGCGGGTGGCAGGCGCGCATCAGGCGCCAGGTGGCCCGCGGCCCGGAGTCCATCACCGCGGTGTACTCGTCCTCGCCCACGCCCAGCAGCGTTCCGTTGAACACCGTGTGCGCGTTGTTGACCAGGATCGACATGCCGCCGAGCCGGCCGACCACGTCGTCGACCAGCCCGGTGAGCCGGTCCGGGTCGGTCACGTCGCAGGCGAACGCCTCCGCGGTCCCGCCGCGTTCGCGCACCTGCGCAGCGGCCTTCTCCACCTTGTCCGCCGATCGCCCGGCCAGCGCCACGGTCGCCCCGCGGGCGGCCAGCGCCTGCGCGATGCCGAGTCCCACGCCCTGCCCGGCGCCGGTGATCAGGGCCGTCCGGCCCCTCAGGTTCTGTTCCGTCATCAGATGCTCCGTTTCCCGTGTCCGCGGCTCACGCCTGTGCCCGCGCCGGCACCGGCTGCAACGGCAAGGCACTGCCGTCGTCCACCGGCCCGAACGCCGACGTCGGATCCAACACGCAGTGGGTACGCCCGTAGACCGTGTACATGCACCGATTGCAGTGGGTGCACAACGTCGTGCGGTCGTGGTCGGCGCGGATCTTGTGCAGCAGATCAGGCTCACGCAGCAGCGCGCGTCCCATCGCGACCATGTCGAAGCCCTCGCCCAGGCCGGCGGTCATGTGCCCGTAGCCGGTGATCCCGCCGAGCAGGATGAGCTTGCTGTTGCGCACCACCGGAATGAATTGCCGGGCGGACTCGAGCATGTACAGGTCCCGGTAGGGGAACTCGCCCAGCACTTTCCGCCCCAGCAGGCGCACGCCGGTCTTGACGGGCTGGGGCATCAGCGCCGCGAAGTCCTCGACCGGGACGTCTCCGCGGAACAGGTACATCTGGCGCACCACCGACGATCCCTGCGTCAATTCGATCGCGTCGAGGTGCCCGTCGGCGTCGAGGAGCTGCGCGGTGCGCAGCGATTCGTCCAGCTTGATGCCGCCGGGGACGCCGTCGATCATGCTGATCTTCGCGATGACGGCGATATCCCGGCCGACGCGGTCACGCACGGCGGCGGCGATCTCCCGCACGACGCGTGAGCGTGCGTCGATGCCGCCGCCGTAGTCGTCGCGACGGCGGTTGAACAGCGGGCTGAGGAATGCGCTGGGCAGGTAGTTGTGCCCGAAATGCAGTTCGACCGCATCGAATCCGGCGTCGGCGGCCACCTGCGCGGCGTCGGCGAACTGACGGATCACCTCGGCGATCTCGTCGCGGGTGATCTCCCGGCAGCGTTCGAAGGAGGTGGGGTTGACCATGGCGCTCGGCGCCACCGACCGCACCCCGGTGATCTTCTTCGAGGCGACCGGCCCGGCATGCCCGAGCTGCGCCGAGATCGCGGCGCCCTCCGCGTGCACGGCCCCGGTCAGCCGCCGCAGGCCCGGCAGCGCCTCGGCGCTCATGAGGATCTGGCCCGGCGCTGAGCGGCCCTCGGGGCTCACGCAGCAGTAGGCCACGGTGGTCATCCCGACCCCGCCGCGCACGAATTGGAGGTGGAAGTCGATCAGATCGTCGGTGACCAGCCCCTCCGGGGACCGCCCCTCCGACGTGGCCGCCTTGATGATCCGGTTGCCCAGGGCGATCGGGCCCAACCGGGTCGGTTCGAACGGATCCGGTTCCTGCTCGCTGGTCATCCGAGCCCCTTTCCGCGCTCACGCACGCACTGTGTGGTTGTCCTCACAGTGCAATACGGATGTGATGCAGGACGGGGAGTTCCCGCTGGGAGGGAAAGCGCCGGGCGGGCGCCCGGATGTCCGTGGGAGCCGTGGCCGTGGCGGGTCAGTCGTCGGCGGCCTCGGCCATCGGGTTGATGCGCGTGTTGTGGATGATCTGCTCGCGCGCGGCCACCAGCGGAGTGATCAGCCGCTTGTCCAGCCGGTCGAGCGGGACGCACACGGAGATCGCCGCCGTCGTGCGGTGCGCGTTCGTGAGGTCGGCGCCGCCGGCGTGCACGGTGGCGGCGTAGCAGCCGACTCCCGGCAGCAGTTCACCCTCGTCCACGGCGAACCCGCGGCGCCGCACGGTTTCGAGCTCGGTGCGCAGCTGCGGCGCGGAACTGATCGTGCGTGCGGTGACGGCCTGGAACGGCCCGAGTGATTCGACGTACCCGCTCGGCTGCGCGGCCAGCAGCGCTTTTCCGGACGCGGTGGCGTTCGCCGGCGTGTGGTGCCCGATCCGGCTGGGGACGGCGGCGCCGAACCGGCCGTCGCCGAGCTTCTCCCAGTACACCGCGTCCGCCCCGTCGAGGATGGTCATGTGCACCACGAACCCGGTCTGCGCGTGCAGCCAGTGCAGGGCCGGCAGCGCCCGGCGGTAGAACCAGTGGTTGCGCACGCCCTTGGTGCCCAGGTCGAACAGGCGCACGCCGAGTTCGTAGTTGGTGCCCACCCGGAAGAGCCACCGCCGCTGTTCCATCTGGGTGAGCAGCCGGTGCGCGGTGGACCGCGCCAGTCCCGTGCGCTCTATGACACCGGAGAGGGTCAGGTAGCCCGCTTCCTCGACGACCCCGAGGATCAGGTCGATCTTGTCGAGCATCGACAGGCGCTCGTCGAGGTGCCGTTTCTGCGCGTCCATCGCGGCCCTCCATTCCCGGACGGCGACCCTGGTCCGCGCGCTCTCACGCGGACATCCGCTGACCCCCGGCAATGTAACCGGGCTCACACGGTCGGTGGCAGATCCGTCCCGCTGCGCAGAATCGTCCGCCTGCGCAGGTCCGTCCGAATGCGCAGGTCCGTCCGAATGCGCAGTACCGTCCCGTTGCGCGGAACCACAGCACGCCGTACGGCCCGCAGCCACGGCCCGTTCACCGCCCCATCATGGCGGCCACCTCGGCCGCCTCGGCGAGTACCTGCTCGTCGCGGGGGAAGCCCGAGCGCGTCAGGGCCTTGCCGTAGTGGTCCTCGACGATCCACACCGGGCCGTCGGCGAGGTGTTCCAGTCCCTCACGCGCCACATCGGCGGGCTCGGAGACGGTGAGGCCGGGCGTGTCGAAACGCAGGCCCGCGCGCTCCATGGCCGGGGTGCGCGTGACGCCGGCGGTGAGCGCCAGCACGTCCACGCCGTGCTCGCGCATCTCCAGCCACAGCCCCTCGGTGAAGACCCGGCTGAAGGCCTTGGCGCCCGAGTAGACGCTCATGTGGGTGCAGCCGGCGAATCCGGTGACCGAACCGAGAAGGATGATCCCGCCGCGCCCGCGGTCCCGCATGGGGCGGCCGAACAGCTGGGTGATCTCGAGCTTGCGGTCGATGTTCAGCGTGAGCACCGTGCGGAAGGCGTCGAGGTCGCCGGTGACGAACTCGTGGCCGTAGGTGTTGGCGCCCGCGTTGACCACGAGCAGGCCCACCTCGAGGTCCGCGGTCGCCGCCGCGATGGCCGCCATCGCGTCCGGCTCGACCAGGTCCACGCTCAGGGTCCGGACCTCGGTGCCGTGGACGCGGACGGCCTCGGCGGTCTCCTCCAGCGGACCCGGCTTCCTGGCGATGAGCAGCAGATTGATACCGGCCTTCGCGATCAGGTGGGCGAATTCGGCGCCGACGGCCTCCGAGCCGCCTGCGATGACGGCCCACGGGCCGTAGGTGCGCGCGTCGATGGTGCTCACGCGATCACCGCCAGCGGTTCGGAGCCGGACCAGTCGTGGCCCCAATAGCTGTCGGCGGTGATCTCCTCGGCGGTGTAGTGGGTCTCGTCGACGAGCATGCCCTGGCAGCCGAACTCGATGTCCCAGCCGCCGGGGGCGCGCACGTAGAACGAGACCATCTTGTCGTTGGTGTGCCGGCCGAGGGTCGACGACAGCGAGATGCCCTCCTTGACGACGCGGTCCTGCGCTTCGCCGACCGCGTCGAGCGTGTCGACTTCGACCATCACGTGGATCAGGCCGGGGCCCTGCTTGGGCGAGGGCATCATCGCCAGGCTGTGGTGGCGCTGGTTGACCCCGAAGAACCGGATCCGCAGCGGACCGTCGCCCGGTGCGGCGTGCTCGGCCGCCGCGGCCTCGGCCTCGGTGGGCTCCGAGGCGCCCATCCGGTATGCCCCGCGGGGCAGGAATCCGAGGGTCTTGACGTAGAAGTCGTAGGCGGCGCCCTGGTCCGGCACCGGGATCACCACATGGCCCAGGCCCTGCGGCCCGGTGACGAACGTCGCGCCGAACGGGGTGACCACGGGGCTGTGGTCGAGCAGCGCGCCGTGGAAGACCTCGATGCGGGTGCCGGCCGGGTCGGTGAAGGCGATGGCCGCCTCCACCCGGCGCGCGTCGGCGGCGGCGAGCGGCAAGTCCTGCACTTCCACTCCGGCCGCTGCCACGTCGGCACGCACACGCGCCAGCGCCTCGGCGTCGCGCACCTCCCAGCCGACGACCGTCACCTTGTCCTCGTCGCCGGGCGTGACGATGATGCGCGCCGCCCGCTCGTCCATCCGCAGGTAGAGCGCACTCTCGTCGGGCCCCGAACCCTGCGCGAAACCGAGCACGTCGAACGCCAGCGTCCGCCAGCGCTCCATGTCATTCGTCTGCACTTCGATATAGCCGAGCGCCCTGATCTCGCGCTGGGTGTGGCTGTCAGTCATGGGTGTGCCTCCGTTGTCCGGTGGTGGATGCGGTGCTGATGCCCGCTGCGATGCGGCCGTCTGCTGCGGTCGTCGGTCAGATCATCTTGCGCAGGGGCCCTTGGGGTTCGGCGCCGAGCGTGCTGAGTGTGGCCGCGTGGTAGACGGTGTTGGGGGAGTGGATCGCGTGGTGGATGCCGGCCTGGGCGTCGCGCCAGAACCGCTGCATCGGCTTGTCCATGCGCAGTGCGTTGCCGCCGCAGCGCGCGTAGATGCCGTTGGCGGCCTCGACGGCCCGCCAGGCCGCCCGCACCTGGGTGGCACGGCCCTGCGCACGGCGGGCGAAGCCCACCGACTCCCCGCGCGCGGTGAGGTCCCAGATCTCGTCGGCGTTCGTCAGGAGCTCGGCGCGGGCGGCACGCAGATCCGCTGTGAGCGCGCCGAAGTCGTACATCGTGTAGGGGTCGTCTTTGACCTTCGCGCCGTTCGCGTCGATCCGGTCGGCCTGGTACTCCTCGGCCAGGCGCAGCAGCCCCTCGCAGATCCCGACGGTGGCCGCGGTGATGCCCAGCGGGAACATCGCCGACCACGGCACCCGGTAGAGGGTCTCGGTGCGCCCGGAGCGGGCCTGTCCGGTTCCGTCGGACACGTCCTCCCAGGTCATCACGCGGTAGTCGGGCACGTCGGCGCCGTCGATCACCAGGTCCTTGCTGCCGGTGCCGCGCAGGCCCACCACGTCCCAGGAGTCGTCGATGATCCGGTAGTCGCCGCGCGGCACGATCACGTGCACCATCTGCGGGGGCTGGACCATCTCCCCGTCCTCGTTTGCGAGCATCCCGCCGAGGAACGCCCACCGGCAGTGGTCGGTGCCGGAGGAGAACTGCCACCGGCCGCTGAAGGTGTAGCCGCCGTCGCCGCGCGGCACGAGCAGCCCGCCGGGCATGTAGGGCGAGGCCATCCAGATGCTGCTGTCGGAGCCCCACACCTCCTCGCGCACCCGCTTGTCGTTGTAGGCCAGCTGCCAGGGGTGCACCCCGCACACGCCCAGCACCCATCCCGCCGCGGGATCGAGCGACGCCAGGCGCATCACCGTCTCCGCGAACTGACGCGGACGGTACTCGAGGCCCCCGTACTCGGCCGGCTGCAGCATGCGCATGGCGTCGGCCTCGTTGAGCATGAGCACGGTCTTGTCGGTGAGCCGGCCGAGCTTCTCCGCCTGCGCCCCTTGGGCGAAGAACTCCTCCGCGTGCTCCTCGACGTAGCCGAGAACGCTGTTCGTCATGGTCTCTCCCGCCTGATCGTGTGTGCGCCGCGGCGTTCGCCGCCGACGGTGAGACCACGCTCACAGGTCCGCGCAGGGAAGCGGACCGGGTTCCCGTGACGCGGGAAACGCGCTGGGACTCCGGTGCGGACCGGCGGTCGTGTTCCCTTCAGGCGGGAACGCGGCACCTCGCGGGCGGTCCCGGTGGCCCACTGGCCGCATGGATGTGAACACTGCCCGGCTGCTGCAGGATCTGTCCGCGCGCGTCGCCGCGCTGGAGGACCGTCAGGCGATCACGGACCTGATGGCCTCCTACGGCCCCGCCGTCGACGCGGGCGACCCCGACGCGGTGGCGACGCTGTGGACCGACGACGGCGTCTACGACGTGGACACGGGGGTCATGCACGGCCGTGACGAGATCGCGGCGATGGTCGTCGGCGAGAGGCACCAGGGGTACGTGCGCGGCGGGTGCGCGCACATCCTCGAGCCGGCCAGCGTGCGCGTCGACGGGGACACCGCGGTGGCCACCGGAAAATCGATGCTGGTCACCGCGGACGGCGACGGCGGCGGATTCACCGTGCTGCGCGCGACCGCCAACCGGTGGGAGTTCGTGCGCACCGCGGACGGCTGGCGGTGCCGCCGCCGCATCGGTCGCGTACTCGACGGCGGCCGGGAATCGCGTGAGGTGCTTGCGCTCGGCGTCGATCAGGGCGGGTCCGGGTAGCGTAGGTGCGGCGCGCGCGGACTGCGGCATCTCCGATTCAAGCTGACCGCTTCCGCGCCGGAACTGTGGGGCCGCGGCCCCGCCCGCTCGGCAGCATGGACGACGTCGGAACAAGGAGTTGCCCATGCTGGAACCGCTGAACGACGCGATGGACGCGGTCGAGGCCGCCATCACACGCGGCGACGAGCCCGACGTGCGCTCGGTCGCGCGGGTGGCAGGGACCTCGGAGCACCACTTCCGCCGGTTGTTCACCACACTCGCCGGGATGCCGTTCTCCGCCTACGTCCGCCGGCGGCGGCTGACCGTGGCGGCAGGTGACGTGGTCGATCAGACGACCACGCTCCTGGATGTGGCGGTACGGCACGGCTACGGGTCCGTGGAGGCGTTCAACAGGGCGTTCCGATCGCTGCACGGCGTCACCGCCGGCGAAGCCCGCAGACGCCGCACCGCTCTGGTGTCCCAGCCGCGCATCTCCTTCCAGCTCAGTGTGCACGGGAGGTCGAGCATGCAGTACCGGATCGTGGAGAAGCCGGAATTCCGGATCGTCGGACGGAAGACGCGGGTGCCGCTGGTGCACCAGGGGCCCAACGAGGCGATCATCGCCTTCGAACGGAGCCTGAGCGCCGAGGCCAGGTCGGCGGTGGAGGCACTGTCCGATCAGGAACCGCGCGGTACCGTCGCGGTGACCGACGCTGTCGACGACAGCCGCGAAGAAGGGACGTGGCTGGACTACTGGCATGCGGCGATCACCTCCGCCGAGGCCCCGGAAGGGCTCGAAAGCCTGACGGTTCCTGCGGGAACGTGGGTCGTGTTCGCGACGGAAGGGCCGTACCCCGAGGCGATGCAGAACATGTGGCGCGACGCCTACGGGGAATGGTTCCCGTCGAACCCGTGGCG
>CAYVJJ010000078.1:0-3502 GCA_964451655.1 uncultured Mycobacteriaceae bacterium
CCCCGTGTGCGTCCGGGCCTGCCATGATCCGCACGGCTCCGCTACTCGGAACAGGAAGCACTGAATCGGGCGGTCCTACACGCCCACGGCCTAGTTGTCGGAGTCGCCGTGTCCCATGGGCCGGTCTCTCGCGCCGGCCTATCGCCCGATCCGTGGTCACGGGGTCCTATGCGGTTGTGGGCTGGAGCCTACTCTATGCCGCGCCGTTGCGCCTAATCTTCTCCCGCCAGCGCCTAACGCGCTCCCGTTCACTGTCCTCGTAGGGAGTCCCGGTCCGCTGTAGGTAGCGGTCCCTCCAGGACTGCGGTTCAATGTCAGCCGGCCACGGGCCGTAGCCGGTGCCGTGCAGCTCCTGCCAGTGGTCGATGCACACGCCGGCACGGACCGCGCGCCGCCGGCACTCGTGGTGCCGACACGGGCCGGATCGGGGGAGGTCGATCATGCGTCGGCCCGCCGGATACGGTCAGCGCAACGCTGGCACGTAGGCACGTCGTCCAGCACGGGGTGAGACACGTAGTAGACGGCGATGCGGTCACACCAGTGGAACCATGAGCACCGCAGCGCCGGCTCACCGGGCGGGGGGACGGGCACGGGGGTGTAGGTACGGCGCGCGGTCATCGCTCGTCCCCCTCACCGTCGGGGCAGGACTCGCAGCCACCATCGGGGCACGACGTGAGACCACGCCGGCACATGTCGGCGTCGTCCTCGGGACTGTCGGCCTCGGGAATATCGTCCATGGACGGTGTGGTGGTCTCGTCACAGCACGGGCCGGTGCAATAGACCAGGCCGGCGTCGTCTCTGTCTATGTCCTCGTCCACGTCCTCGGGAATGCGGTCAAACATGGACGGCGTGCCGGTGCCGTAGTCCGGTACGTCCAGCATGGAGTCCCGCGCCGGCTCCCCGGCCTCCAGGCGCTCCAGCTCAGCCACGGGGATACGCACGACACGCCCCACACGGACATGCGGGAACAGGCCGGCCGCGCACTGCCGAGACAGGGTGGAGGGGTTGACTCTGAGAATGTCGGCGGCCTCGCCGAGCGTGTAAAACCGCATGTCTGGTGTCATGGCGGACAGTCTAGCGCACGGGCACGGCCCTAGACGATGCTAGGGCCGCGCCGGCGGGGTTACTTCACGTCAGGCCAGCGCTCCCGCGCGGTCTTGACGTAGAACGTGCGCCCATCGTTCAGGAGCCGGCGCACGGGCTTGCCGGGGCACGCCGTGCTCACGAAATAGCTGTGCGGCCGGATCGCGCTCACGCCGTAGCGGACGTCCCACAGGCGCACGGCGTAATGCACGGCGTCGATCATCGCCGGCGACGGCTGCTCGCTGTTGCCCACCAGCAGCAGAATCGCGCCGTGGGATCGGTTCGCCGCGGTGGTGCCGTTGGCTCCGCTCTGCTTGGACACGCCGCGCAGCGTCCAGACGTTGCCGCGCTGGTCAACGGCGACGTTGTAGGCGATGTCTTTCCAGCCGTTCCCGTTGACGTGCTGCCGCCTGTATCCCTCCAGGCGCGCGGCCGTCGCGGCTTCGGACTCGGTGCCGATGGTGCCGGGGGTGCCGGGGTAGTGGAGGGCCACACCGTTGATCTGCGCGGCGCGCGCGGCCGGCGCGTTGCTTCTCGTCGTCGTCCATCGGGACCGGGGGATGATCTTCGGCTTCTTCTTGGACATGGTGGACCTCTCGTGAACGGCCCCGCACTCGGGGCACCTGTGTGTGGTCATGTGAATGTGATCCCTGCTGTGATGAGCGCGGTCCCCACGGCGAGGACCAGCCCGACGGCTATCTGACGGATGGTGCGCGCGTCCTCCTCCTGCTGCCGCTCCAGCTCCAGCACGCGGGCCTGTAGCGCCTCGTGCCGTGCCGTGTACAGCTCAGCGGTCAGCATCCTGTCCATGCGCTTCTCGATCTGCTGGAGCCGGTACAGGACCACGGCCAGCGGGTCACCGTGCGGATCACCGCTCAGCCGTACCCTTTCGGCGGGGTCCTCGGGGGTCATCGGTCACTGTCGCGCGCGGGGGTGTTCCCGACCGCGACCGTGAACAGGAGAGCGCCGACCAGGTTCAGCCACAGCACCGCCTGCTCGTCCGTCACCAGCCCGTAGATGGTGGCCAGTGGTGCGGCCGCTGCCGCGATGCCGTACAGCCAGCGGCGCACGGGCGCGGTGAGGACCGGGCCGCGCCGCGCGGGGGGCGCGGGGGTGTCCGCTCGGTGAGTCATCCGGTGATCCTCTCCAGGTTGATCGTCCAGTGGTGGACCTGGCCGCGCCGGTAGCGGCCCATCGGCGGGCCGTCGATCCGGTACGCGGTCCCCTTGTGGATCACGTCATCGTTGACCGGATCGACGGCGCGCGGCGTGTCCGGTCCGATGATCGCTCGGAGCACATGCACCAGGAGTCCTGGCCGGTTCGGTTCGGTGGGGTTGCTCCCGCTCACGGTGTAGACGTGAGCCGGCACGGTCATGTCGTCGGGCCGGCTATCGCCGGTGAGCCGGCTCCGCACGGTCACTTCATCCCACAACATCATGCCGTCACCCGCCGATAGCGTCGGAGCACCTGGAGCTCTGCCAGGGTCCAGCCGGTGAGGGTGGCCGGCCGCTCGGAGTAGTCCCCGGTGCTGTAGTAGGTGACCTGCTCGGGGTTGGTGACCAGCCGGCCGGTTGCGGCGACGATCACGGCCTGTAGCGGCCGCTCGGGGATGTAGCCGTGGAAACCGCGTCCTCGGGTGTATCCCTTGACGTACTCCAGGACCGTGGCGAGGTGCCCCTCGGCCATGGCCAGGGCGGGGGCCGGCGCGGCGTCAGGGTCCGTGCCGGCATGGCGCAGCGCGCGCGGGGCGAGGGTGGACGCGACCAGCGCGCGCTCGGGGTCCTCGTCCAGCAGGTGGAGCCACTCGTCGGGGTCCTCGGGGTCCTCGGGGTCCGGGTCCGGGTCCGGGTCCGGGTCCGGGGCCGGCGTGAACGTGAGGATCAGCGGCTCCGGTTCGGCGTCGAATTCGTAGCCGGCCAGCGGCTCGGGGATGATGGTAATCGTCGTCTCTTCGGTGACCGGCTGGACGCTGTAGCTGCCGGGGGGAGCCTCGTCGCCGTTCACCAGCCACCGGACACCAGGGACGTCGGGGAGCATGTATCCGTCCTCGGTGCCCTCAGCGGCGGGGACGGGGATGGTCTCGGTCGGCCCCTGCACGATGACGGTCAGGGTGTCGCTCTGCCCTGTCTCGTCGCTATAGGAGTTGAGACCGACCAGGGGCACCGTGTACGCGCCGGGGGTGGCCGGCGTGCCGGCGATGCTCGTGCAGCCCCAAGCGTTCGGCTTGGGGGCCAGGTCTGCCGGGAGCGCGTGCCCCGTCACGCTGAACTTAACGGTGCCGCTGTTGAACAGCGGGGAGAGCTGGATGGTCCACTCTTCGCCGGTGGTGACGATCGTCTCGGGGAGGGTTGCGTCAATGGTGGGCATGTCGTCCTCTCATGGGGTGCGCCCCGGCACCGGGGAGGGGTTCACTCGGTGC
>CAYVJJ010000078.1:3602-10216 GCA_964451655.1 uncultured Mycobacteriaceae bacterium
CATGTCGTCCTCTCATGGGGTGCGCCCCGGCACCGGGGAGGGGTTCACTCGGTGCCGGGGCGCGGTCAGGGGTGCCTGTCAGGCGTTGGTGATGCCGGACAGGGTGAGGACGGCCGACGGGTCCAGCGGCTTGGCGTCGTAGCGGGCCACGACGCGCAGCGCCTGCTGATCGTAATCGGCGTACCGCTCGGTGAGCACCTTCACCGTCGGGGCGAGGTCCCGCGCGACCGCGACGCGGGACATGTCCGCCAGCGCGGCGCGGCCCTCGGGCACGCGCGCGGTCACGACCGCACGCGCGCCGAGCACGGGCACGATCAGGCCGGTGCCGGACACGTCCGGCGCGATGAGATACCGGCCGTCGGCGTCCTTGATGCCGCGCATCGCCACGTAGTCCTCCGGGCGGATGAAGAGCGTCATCGTGGAGGGGTTCAGGTTCCGCGTGAGCGCCTCGCCCTGAGCGGCGAGGATCACGTCGGGGGTGAGCGGGCCGGCCACGGCCGTGTCCGTCACGCCCTCCCACGCGAACATGCCGGCGGGGGTGGTCACACCGTCGCCGGCCGCGCCCATGAGCTGCGTGTCGAGCTTCGCGGCCACGTCGGCGACCAGCCGGTCGCGCAAAGTCTGCTCCAGGGAGACGATGGACTGTCGGGCGAGCTCGTTGCTGTACCGGGTGATGACCTTCACGGAGTCCATCGTGGACGGGAGCAGCTGGACTTCGGAGAACTCCGCGTCGACCTCGGGGATCAGCTCGCTCTCGCCCGTCCAGCCGGCGGCGTCCAGGTCCGTCGGGCCGGGGAGACCGGGCACGCGCAGCGGGCCGGTCGTGTCGAAGATGCGGGGGCCGGCGGCGAGGAACACGCTCGCGGTCTCCAGGGGGGTGGTCAGGATGCCGGCGACCTGCTCGCGGGTCAGCTCGGGCGCGGTGGTGGTGTTGAGCGCCATTGTGGTGCCCATCCTTTCAGGGGTGGTGGTGTGTTTCGTGATCGGCGGGCACCGGGCCGGCTATCCGAGGACCGTTCAGCGGTCCATGCCCGGATAGTACCTCACGCGCCGCCGCGCATGAGTCCTAGCAGGGACACGCCGGGGCCGCTGCCGGCCTCGTCTCGGGACCCGGTGCCGGTGGCTACGCCGCGCCGGCGATAGTGGGGGCGGCGTGCCACCAGGTCATCCGCAGCGGCGCGCAGCGCGTCGGGGTCCTCCAGCAGGTCAGCGTCAAACGGGAGGTCAGACGGATCGGCCAGCACGTCGAGAGCGCGGACCCGCTCAGTGAACAGTGCCCGCTCCAGCTCGGCGGTCCGTGCTTCGGCATCCTTCGCGCGTGCCCGGTAGCCGGCGGATCGCTCCCTGAGTCGCTTCACGTAGGCGCGCGGGAACGTGTCGCCGTCCTCGTCGTCCTCGGTGTCCTCGGCCGGCTCGGTGCCGGCGGGGTCCTCGGCCGGCTCGGCCGGCTCGGTGCCGGCGGGGTCCTCGGCGGGGGCCGGCTCGGTGCCGGCGGGGGTGGTGTCGTCCTCGGCCGGCTCGGTGCCGGCGGGGGTGGTGTCCTCGGTGGTCATCGGTTCGTCCTCTCGCGGTATTCGGCCCACGGTCGCTCCACCTCAGCGCGGAGCCGTGCCACCGTGGTCTCTGGCATGTCTTCGGGTTCACCGGCGAGGGCGGTCCCGACCACGACGGCGAGGTGCCGGCGGTTCTTCGGGATGGACCACGGCGCGCAGCTCCAGCCGGTTCGGCGCTCCAGCTCGAGCGCGGCCTGCTGCCGGCCTAGGTCCACCAGCACGGCGATGCGGTGCGCGGCGTCGTCGCGCGTGCCCCGGTATTCGATCCGGTAGGCGTCCCACTCGGCCATGCACTGCCGCGCGACCTCAGCCGATAGCGCGTCAAACATGTAGTCGAGCACCCGATCAGGGGCTAGTCGTCTCGTCGTCATCCTTCATCCCCTCCAGTGTCTGCCGGTACTCGTCCGAGGACATGCGCCGGCGGTCCTCCAGCGTGCCCACCTGGTCACGCTCGGCGGACCGCTGCGCGCCCTCTTCGGAGACCATTCTGATGGATGCCTCAGCCCTGCGGACCCATCGTTGTGCACAAGCGCACCCCTGGTGCGTCGGCATACTGTGACCGGCCGGCCACACACGGCCGTTTCGCCACCACCATCGGCATAGTTCGCACGGGTCACTGTCGAGCTGCCGAATCCATCCCTGGACCTTCCGGGAGCCGCGCATGTATTGAGCGGACACGCCGCGCGCGGACTCGATAGCTTCGGACAGGGCCAGCCGGCCGAGCCGCATGGCGATTGAATCCTCGTCGCCGTCCAGGATGGTCGCCAGGGCACGGTCGAAGCGGGAGCGGTCCTCGATAGCGCGCTGGATCGCATCATTAGTCGCGGACCGTTCAGTGAGCGGTGCGAAGTAGTCGCCGGCTACGTCTATGCCGAGCTCTTCGAGCTGCCGGCGTGCCAGCGCGGCACCGTCCAGGCCGGCCGCGCCGTTCCCCTGGACCAGCATGTCGGACAGGACGCGCGTGATCGTGTCCCTGTCCGCTGCCGGCGGCGCGATCAGCCGTGCGTAGGCGTCCAGTATCCGGTCGCGGTGTTTCGCGCCGATCAGCTCCAGCACCTCGGAGTCTTTCACTGGCCGGCCCTGCCCATGACCGACAGGCCGGCGGCGGCGCGGTCCACCAGGTCATCGCGCCGGCGGGCCAGTGCGGTCGTGACCTGCTCGGGGGTCCAGCCCATCGTCTCGGAGAGGATCGACGCGAGGGGCACGCCCATGGCGTGCAGCTTCTGGCCGGCATCGGCTGCCTGTCCGGGGGTGCGGATCTCAGGGCTTGCCCACTCGGGCCGATACGTGGTCGGGGTGATCTTGTCCCGGTCCGCTGCGAGCTCGAGCAGGGCGGCGGTCCGTGCCCAGGGCTGGTCGAGCTGCCGCAGCTCGGAGTACACGCGCGACGTGAGCTGTGCCTCAGCGGCGCGTACGCCCTCGGCCGCTGCCGGCTGGTCCCCGTGCAGCCCCAGATAGTGCGGGGGCAGTCCGGTCATGGCTCCGACCATCTGCGTGATGGTCGCGGACATGTCGGCGTAGGAGTCCAGCCGGGCCGGGTCGAACTGCCCAAATTTGGTGTCGGGGTCCTCGCTCTGGAGGGACCGGTCACGGCCGAAAGGATCCACGGGGTTACCGTCCTCGTCCTCTTCGATCTCAAGGCCGGTTGCCCATCGGCGGGGCCGCGCGTACGACTCGCTGGTGACCATCGCATCGGCCATGAGCTTATTCTGCGCATCGGTGAGGTCCAGAATGTCGGCGGCGACGCTGGTCCCGTGGTGGTCGTCGGAGGACATGTGCCGGATGAAGGGCACGACGGGCACCAGCCCATCGCTCGCCCACGCCGATGGTCCCTGCTCGGTCCGCTCCCAGTGGCCGGCCGCGCCGGCGTCCTCCGAGGGGCACCGCCAGCGCGTGATGCTCTCGGCGTCGATCACCAGCGCGTGCCCGTTGCCGTCGTGCTGCCAGGTACGGACGGCGCGGGACACTCGGCCGGTCAGCGGGTCACGGTGCGCGGTCATGGTGAACGGGTTGTCCACGACGACGGCCGGCCCGTCCGCTTCGGGCCACACGGTGACGTAGGCCGCGCCGTACATGAGCCGGTCCGTGTGGATCAGCTCAGCGCGCGCGCCGAGACCAGCGGCCAGGTGCCGGCTCCAGGCGTCAGGGGCCGGCTCGCCGTCCGCAGAAAAGCCGGCCAGGTTGATCCTGTCCACGTAGGAGGTGACCAGGAGCCGGGGGAAATTGATCGCCAGCCGGTCCATGCGGCCCTCCAGCGCTTCCCGGCTCTTCGGGGACATGAACGCCGTAGCGGGCCGGCCCTGCCAGTGCTTGCGGAGCGGGTCCAGCGCGTGTGCCCGTGTCTCGATCCGCTCCAGGTCATCGCGGAGTCTCTGCTGTTCGGTCATCGGGGGGTCCTCTCGGTCATCGGAAGCTCACCACGCGGCGGCGCTTCGGTGGGTTTCGGTAGTGCCACACGGCGCGGTCATGGGCCACGATCACTCCCACGGCCGCGTCGATCTTGCGCGTGGATCCGCGCTTGTCTTTCGTCACCAGGTCACCCATGGGGGTCCTCTTCGCGCGCGCGTTGGCGAGGTGTGTTGCCACGCGCTCGTCCCCGTCATGGGTGACATCGTGCCCCATGACCGCAGCGTACAGGCGGTCCGTGGCCGGGGCCATGCGGCCGGCGTGGGCCGTGTTCCACTCGATGACTCGATCTGCGCCGTGCTCTGCCGCCCATTCCTCCAGCTCTGAGCGCCATCCCCACGGATCGGCGGCCAGCTCCCGCACTTCCCACCGGTCAAAAGCGGTTGCGATGGTGCCGGCCACTTCGTGCCGGGGCACCCTCCAGCGGGGGTCATCCTCGGGAGCTTCCCACAGTCCGACGGTGAACAGGTGCGGCCGCTCCCCCTCAGTCGTCGGCACGGTGCAGCCGATGAGCGCCGTCGAGTCACCGGAAGCGGACCCGTCGAAAGCGAGGACCACGGTAGTCCCCTCATCGGGCAGGTCAGGGTCACCGGTGCATTCGTCCCACGCGCCCCACGGCAACCAGGAGTCGGCCGCGCCGACCCATTGGCCGAGACGGTACCGGCGGAAGCTCGCCTCTGGAGTCGTGCGGACGTTCGTCTCCAGCGCGTCCATGTGTAGGAAATCGCCTAGGGCGGGATTAGCCGTCCTCCAGGCGTCCACGTCGTCCAGTGCGCAGCCGTCGGGGGCGGCGTGCTCCACCAGCCGGAACAGCCGGTCGTCGGGATTGGCGCGGCCGTGCTCCACCAGCCTCCACATAACGGAGTCCAGCCGGTCCGACGGGGTGCTGATCGCCAGCACCAGCGACTCCGGCCGCTTGCCGGAAGCTAGGGACATGGCATCCCACACGGGCTGAGTCACGACGTGCAATTCGTCCACGATGACCAGGGTGGGGTCCCATCCCTGGAGCGCTGCCGGCTCGGCGGGTAGGGGCATCATCGTGGAGTCCGTGGCCGGCACATAGATTCGGTCCGTGAACACTTGCACCTGTTCGGCTAGGCGCTCGTCCAGCTCGATCATGCGCCGCGCCGCGTTGAACACGATCCGGGCCTGTCGCTCGTCACTCGCCACGACGATGACCTGAGCGCCGGCCACACCATCGGCCAGGAGTCCATACACGGCCAGCGCTGCCGCTAGTCCGCTCTTCCCGTTTCCTCGGGGCATGGAGACCAGGCCCTGTCGCGGGCGCTTCCCCGTCGGCGGGAACATGGACTTGACGATGGACCGTTGCCACGGACGGAGCCGGAACGGGGTCAGCGCGCCGGTCCCCTTGGGGACGGTCAGGAACTCCCGCGCGAAAGCATCGATGCGCCGATAGTCCCGCTTCTCGGGAAGCATGGACAGGTCCAGCTCGTGAGCTGCCGTCGCCTGCTTCGGCCCCATCTTCGTTGCCACGGTCGTCTCCCCCTCTAGTGCATAGTCTCTGCCGGTCCCTGCATAGTAGCGACATGGGGGCGAAACCGGGGCATCAAGGCCGAGAATCGTAGGGTGAGGGGCAAGAATGGGCGAGGTCAGTCTGAGACTTTGCCTGTGCCGCGGGGCGGCGCAGTGGGTCCGGTGCGCCCTCCCCCCCCAGGGTCTACAGCTCACCACGTGCGATGCGCTGGTCGAGGTCATCGGGAGTCGTGCCGTCCTCGGTCAGTGCCTCCAGCTCAGCCACGCCGCTGCCCATCGTCGGCCGGTCCACGGCGTCAGGGCCACGCGCCGGCCCTCGGTCAGCGTTGCACCATCGGCACACCACGTCTATGTCCTCCAGGCGCACGGGCTTGCCGAGGGCCACGCGCCGCCATGCTTCGGGGGAGTGATCGGCGGTCAGCTCGTCGGTTCGTCCACAGTCGGAGCACCACGGCTGGAGCCGTCGAGCACGGCGGGACAGGCGTCGCCATGCTGCGCCGTAGCCGCGCTCCTTGTTCGTTCCCCGGTCCCGCTCTGACTTGATCCGGCGCACGGTCCGTGGCCGTGTCGGCCGGCATTCGTCGCAGTAGCCGCTGCTCCGCTCTCGCTGGTAGGGCCGGCCACAGTCGGAGCACGTAGACCACAGCAGGGAGACGGGCTGCGCTGACATGTGGGGGTGCCTCTTCTTTTATCGGTGGGGGTGGTCTGTTTCTGGGGTGGTCCCGGTGGCCGTTCCCGGCCGGGGCTGGTGTGGTGCCGGTGCTGTGGTGGTGCCGTGGGGGTGGTCCAGTAGGCGAGGGGATCGAGGTGTTCAAGTCCTGTTTCGAGGGGGGCCGCTTCGCGGGGGCCGGCTACGCCGGCGGGGTGAGGGGGTGGATCACTCTGGGAGGGAGGGAGTAGAGCTGGGAGGGAGTAGAGTCCCCCCCCCTGTTGGAGGGAGGGACGGTGCCACTCCGGTCGGTCGGTCGTGTCGCCGGTCGGTCGTGTCGTCCTCCACCGGGGATTACTCGGTGGACAGGGCCGGGGTCCCCTTGCCGCGCACCGGGGGTGCTGGGAACGGGGGGGAGTGTAGGGAGTCCACAGTGGTGTCTGCTCGGGGTTCTGCGCCCCGTGTGCGTCCGGGCCTGCCATGATCCGCACGGCTCCGCTACTCGGAACAGG
>CAYVJJ010000079.1:0-10160 GCA_964451655.1 uncultured Mycobacteriaceae bacterium
TTCCCGATGAGGAACGGCGAGTTCGCCGCCAGCGCCACCTGCACCCCGGCGATCGCCTGCGCGGCGTTCCAGTGTGCGGCGAACTCGTCGGGCCCCACCTGGAGGTGCAGCTGCAGCGACGTGCAGGCGGCCTCCGGAAGGATCGAGTCGAACACCGTGTCCAGCCGTTCCGGTGCGGCGGCCCCGGGGAGCGGCGCGCCCGTCAGCCGCAGTTCGATGTCCTCGCCGCGCGTCTCCAGCATCGTGCGGTTGAGCAGCGAATACCGCGGGTTGGCCGAGATCGACTGCGCCGTGAGGTCGGTGGCGCGCAGCGTGGGCAGGATGCCCACCATCGCCAGCCGGGCCCCGGAGCGGCGCGCCCGGCCGTCAGCGGAGTTCAGCGACGCGCGCAGCGAGTCCTCCAGTTCGAAGACGTGCTGGTCGCGCAGCCGGTGGGGCGGGACGTTGATCTCGATGTTGAACCGGCCCAGCTCCGTCTGGAAGGCGTCGTCGGCGATGGCCTCCAGCACCTCGGTGTTGGACATGGCCGGACGCATCGATTCGTCGACCAGGTTGAGCTCCACCTCCATGCCGACGCGCGGCTCGGACAGCTCGAATTGGTCGTCCGCCAGCATGCGGGCCAGCGCGTCCAGGCACACCTGCACCTTCTCCCGGAAGGCGCGGCGGTCCTGCCGGGTGAACACCCGGTGCTCGACGTCATCGCCCATGACTCGCCCTGCCGGCCATGCGGAGCCCTCTCTTCCGGGCCTGACTCCTACGGTGCACCCACAGTGCCATGCCCGTCGCCGGTGCGCAGCACGATCTTGCCGAAGACGGTGCCCGAGTCGAGTTCGCGATGCGCCTGCGCCGCCTCGCTCATCGGGAGCTCGGCGTGCACGACGGGGCGCACGCGCCCGTCCTCGAACAGGGGCAGGACCTCCGCGGCGACCTGCCGCACGATCTCCGCCTTGCCCTCGGGGCCGTCGACCGGGCGTCCGCGCAGGCCCGTCGCGGAGATGCGTGCGCGCTTGCCGAGCAATTTTCCGATGGGGAGTTCCCCCGTGGCTCCGCCCTGCATGCCGATGATGGTCAGCCAGCCGTCGGCGGCCAGGGCGTCGATGTTGCGGCGCAGGTACTTCGCGCCCATGTTGTCGAGGATGACGTCGGCGCCGCCCGCCTCGCGCAGCACTTCGGCGAAGTCCTCCTCACGGTGGTTGATGACGATATCCGCGCCCAATTCCCGGCACCGGTCGAGCCGCTCGGCGGAGCCGGCCGTGGTGGCGACTGCGGCGCCGAGGGCCTTGGCCACCTGGATCGCGTGCGTGCCGATCCCGCCGGAGCCACCGTGCACCAGGAAGGTCTGACCTGCGCGCAGCCCGGCGCGCATCACGACGTTGGACCACACGGTGCAGGCGACTTCGGGGATCCCGGCCGCCTCCACCGGGTCCACGCCCGCGGGCACGGGCATGAGCTGCGCCGCCGGCACCGCCACGCGCTCCGCGTAGCCGCCGCCGGCCAGCAGGGCGCAGACCGGGCGGCCCACGCTCCAGCCGGTGACGCCGGGGCCGAGTTCCGCGATGACGCCGGAGCACTCGAGCCCGGGCACCTCGGACGCGCCCGGGGGCGGCGGGTAGAGGCCCTGGCGCTGCATCAGGTCGGCGCGGTTGACGGCCGACGCGGTGACATCGAGGAGCACCTCACCCGGTCCGGGCCGCGGGTCCGGGACCTGCGCCCACTGCATGGCCTCGGGGCCGCCGAACGTGGGAAGCGTGATCGCGTACATACCCCGACCGTAGCGCCGCGGCGCGCGGGGCGGCCGGGACGGACCGGATCAGCCTCGGGTGGCCCGCACGGGCTCCGAGCGGCCCAGCTCGTCGCCTGCCGCATCGACGGCGGCGACCGCGACCCATCCGCGTGCCTCGGGCACGGGCGAGGACGACTCGAAGCCGGAACGCGGCATGTCCGCGGCGGGGTGCAGCGCATCGGGCGAGTCTCCGGTGAGGATGCGCCAGGTCGCCACCTCGGTCGCCCCGTTCCAGCTGGCGTACACCGTGGTGCCGCCGCCCGGGGTGCGATGCGCGGCGACGGCCGGTGCGTCGCCGGGGGTGCCGGTCCAGTCCTCGACGTGGGCGCGGTAGCTGTGCCATGACTCCGCGATGTGCGCGTCCCACACCATGTTTCCGGACGCGTCGAAGAGCGAGGCGTACGGCGACGATCCCCAGCCGACGAACGCGGAGCCGTCGGGCAGGGGCTGCATGCTGCCCTGGGTCTCGGAGTACAGCGGGACCGGATGGTGCAGGCGCCGTCGCAGGCTCACGGTGCGTCCCGCTTCATCGAGGTCGAGCACGAGCGCGCTCGAGGCCGGCGACGGCGTTCCTGGCGCGGGCGCGGTGCGCATGCTGTTGTCGAAGAGCGACAGGGTGCCGTCGGCGTGCTGGACGGCGCAATGCTGCCAGGAGAAGGAGGCGTCCTCCGGCACGGCGAAGTCGGAGCCCTTGCCGCCGAGCCGCCACCGCACCGCCGAACCGTCGCGGGCGATCTTGTACACGGTGCCGGTGTGGCGGCACGAGACGATGATGTCCCCGTCCGGCGCGACGCGGGCGGAGTTGATGTGCAGGTAGTCGTACGGGTCGTTCTGCCCGCCGTGGCCGTCGAGGGGGAAGAACGAGTCCGTGACCGGCACCTCGTCGAGGCTGCGCCACTCCATGAGCACGGCGCCGCTGTCGACGTCGACCTCCTGCACGACGCCCTCGTACACCCAGCCGTCCGCCGGCCCGCCGATGCCGCTCAGATCGGTCTGCCTGGTCGAATACGCGAGGAGCAGCATCGTGTCGTCATCGGTGATGGTCACCTCGTGCAGGTCCGCCTGCTCCCCGTTGCCGGCCCGCACCTCGGCGACCAGGTTGTAGTGCTCGTCGAGGACGGTCACGCTGCCGTACCCGTGCGAGTAGGGGATGCGCCCGTGCCACCACGCCAGCACCGGTCGGCCGCGGTAGGTCTGCGGGCGGAAGCAGACGTTGAACTCCACGCCGTCGCCCGGGTGGATCCACACGGGCTCTCCCGTGCCGTCGATGATGAGCGGGCCCTGGCCCGGTCCCGGCACACCGACGTTCTTCGGCGCCAGGAACACCTGGCCGGGGGGCGGCGTGGCGCCGGGCGCCACCGTCACGGCGGGCGGGGCCAGGTCCGGACGCGTGACGTATCGCGGGGCGGGCGCGGGCTGCAACGACCCGAGGCTTCCGGTTCCCGCCGAGCCCAACGGCCCGAGGCTCCCTTCGGCGGCCGCCGTGCCGACGCCGACGGGGGACGCCAGGACCGCGCCGACCACTCCGGCACGTCGGAAGAATGCGCGTCTGGTCAGATCGGAAGCGATGGTGTCCTCCTGGTGTATGCGATGGCGCGGGGCCGTACCCGGTGCCGTCCTGCTGAACAGGTTGAATCGATCGTGGCCACCATAAGCGTTTGCGGCGGGGTCCGCGTGCGTGCCGCCGGACCGGTATCGGCGGGCGGTATGCACCTGCGCACCCGCGACCGCGCTGCCGGTAGGCTCTGGGGCGCCGCGGACCGACCTGATCGGCGTCGGCGGGGAAGCGTGGCAGAGCGGCCGAATGCACTCGCCTTGAAAGCGAGCGAGGGTAATACCTCCGGGGGTTCGAATCCCCCCGCTTCCGCTGTGTGAAGTGCCGGGACACCGTTGAGGCGGTGCCCCGGCATTCCTCTTTCCGTGGTCCTTCTTCACCCGCCGGCGACCGCGCCCCGGGCGCACGGTGAGTGTGTAACACTTGTTATTTAGATAACGAATGTGCAAGATGTGTGTCCATGGGCACTTCTCAGCACGACGCACCGGACGCGGTGGACGCCGACCCGCGTGTGCGCCGTACTCGGGCGGCGCTGCTGTCGGCGGCGACCGCCCTGGTGAGCGAGCGCGGTTCGACGGAATTCTCGGTCACCGAGCTCGCCGCGGCGGCCGGCGTCAGCCGCCGTGTGCTCTACCAGCACTACGGCGACCGCGACGGCGTGCTGGTGGCGGCCGCGATGGATCTCATGACCCGTGGACTGGCCGACGAACTCTCGGAATTGTCCGCCGCTGCCGATGGAGCATCCCCCGAGCGCACCGCTGCGATGGTGTCCTCATCGGCGCGCCATTTCGCCGCCCACCGGCGCTTCTACCGCGCACTGCTGACGGGACCGTGCGCGCATCCGCTGCAGCAGCGGGTGTCCGAGCTGTTCGCGCCGTTCAGCCGTGCGGCCGCCCGGCGGATGTTCGGCGGGCTCGAGGAGACCGTCACGGCGGAAGTGGCCGACTTCTTCACAGCGGGAACGACGATGACCTTCATGCGCTGGATCATCGACGGACCGGAGCGGCTCGACCCTCGGAGCCTCGCCGATCGGCTCGGCCGCATCCAATCGGTTCTCATGCGCGGTGTCCCCGCGGCCGTCGACCGCCCGGGGCAGGGCCGGGAGGAGCCCGGATAGTCCGCTCCTGCATCAGAACCCCGATCCGTCCGCACGCCGTCGACGGTCGCGGCCGACCGCTCCAACGCCCACCACCGAAGGAGATCTCCCATGATCCGCAGCGCAGCGATCCGCAGCGTTCTCGCCGCATCGCTGGCCCTCGGGCTCGCAGGTGCGGCCGCCCCGGCCGCCCAGGCTGCCGGCGCCCCGAGTGCGCAGGCGTCCGGCGCCGAATACGTGTCCCTGGGCGACTCGTTCGTCTCGGTCGGCTCGTACTGGACGACCTCGCTGAACTCCGATTGCGCCCAGGCCTCGGACGACGTCGGGCACCTTGTGGCGGAGCGTATGCCGGACATCCGGCTCACCGATCTGGCGTGCGGCGGGACCTCGACGGACCTCGTGGAGAAGGGCTCCACGGCGCTCTCTCCGGACACCAAGTACGTGTCGATCTCCACCGGGGGCAACAACGAGGACTTCTACATGGATCTGCTGCAGAACTGCTTCATCCTCGGAGTCAACTGCACGCCGCAGGTCCGCGCGGAGGCCGACGCCAAACTCGACCGTTTGGGGGAGCGGCTCGACAACGCGTACGCCGCCGTCCGCGCCCAGGCCCCCAACGCGCACGTCGTCGTCGTGGGCTATCTGCGGCTGCTGCCCGAGGATGCGCGCGGTTGCGTCGTCGACCTCACCATGGGGCAGGACGTCGTCGATTTCGGCAACCGCATCCAGCATCGGCTCAACGACGTCATCGCACGCGCCGCCGACCGGGCCGGATTCACGATGGTGAACAGGTGGCAGGATGGCCGGCATTCCGTCTGCGCCCCCGACGGCCGGCGTTACGTTTCGATCACCGGTCTCGGACCGGGCGACGAGGCCCTCGCCTTCCACCCGACGATCGACGGCCGGCGCTACACCGCCGATCTGGTCGCCGACGCCTTCCGCGGCGCCTGACCCGGAGCCGGAGCGCGCGGTCCGCCGCCGTATGAGGGCGAGGAGCGGTGATCCTGCAGGACATGCGGTGTGCCGCCCGTCTCGTCCAGCGGCGGCGGCGTGCGCGGATCGCTACGCTTGGCCACGTGGTGGCGAGCAGAGGGCCCGATTCGCAGTGGCGGTTCCCGTCGACGGACGGCATCCACCGTCTGCACGTGGCGCAGTGGGACCCGCGGGGGGAAGTGCGCGGCGTGGTGCAGATCGTGCACGGCATGGCCGACCGCATCGCCCGGTACGGCGAACTCGCAGCGCACCTGACCGCACGCGGCTACGTGGTGTTCGGAGCGGATCTCCTCGGGCATGGCAGGACGGCGTTGGGGCCCGGGGAGCTGGGTTTCTTCGCCCACCGCGACGGCTGGAACATCGCCTCACATGACGTGCTCGAACTGCGCCGCCGCGGCGCCGGCATGTTCCCGGGAATCCCGTATCACCTGCTGGGGCACAGCATGGGGTCGATGCTGGTGCGCCAGCATCTCGACGATCACCCGTCGGGTCCCGATGCGGTGGACGGCGCCGTGCTGTCCGGCACCACCTACATGAACAAGCCGATGGCGGCGGCCGGCGTCGCCGGACTGGGCGTGTCGATGCGCGTGCGCGGCCGCCGCGGGCCGCGCGCGGTGAGCCCGCTGGTGGAACACCTCGGCGGACGGCTGGGCAAGAAGTTCGAGCCCGCCCGCACCGACAGCGACTGGCTCAGCCGCGATCCCGGCTATGTGGACGCCAACCTGGCCGACCCGCTGTGCGGATTCCCCGCCACGCTGTCGCTCTCGCGTGACCTGATGGTCGGGTGCCGGAACGTGGGAGGGGTGGCATCGTTGCGTCGGTTGCGGACGCCGGTCCTGTTCGTGTCCGGCTCCGAGGACCCGCTGGGCGGCCGGCCCGCGCTGCGGCGCATCTCCGAGGAACTGGCCACCGCAGCGCACCCCGACTTCACCGTGCGCGTCTATCCGGGCGGCCGGCACGAGATGTTCGGGGAGATCAACCGCGACGAGGTGTTCGCCGACGTGGCGGATTGGCTCGACGCACACTCCGCGCCGGTCGGTGATCGGGCGCCGGTCGGTGACCGGGGGTCCGTCTACCCGACGGTGATGCGGTCGCGCGCGGGCGGCGGCAGCGGTGAGCGCGCGCCCAGGTAGTCGACGAGGGCGTCGGTGTCGATGCCGCCGGTCACCGGGTCGGTGCCCTCGGTCAGCGCACTGAACCCGTCGCCGCCCTCGGCGAGGAACGCATTGACCGTGACCCGCACTGTGTCCGCGGGCGCGAGCGGGACTCCGGTGATGCGGATGTCGCCGACCCTGTCGCCCAGCGGGGCCGCGGGATCGACTGTGTAGGTGAGGCCGGCCGACGGGGCCAGCATGACGCGCTTCTTGCCGGTGCTGTCCGGGTCGTCCCCGTGTCCGGGCCGGAATTGCTCTTCGAGCACCCGGTCCAGCTGTGCGCCTGTGAGCGTGACGGTGCGCAGCGGATTGCGGAACGGCTGTGCGGCGAAGACGTCGGCGTACGTGACGCGACCCGCCGGGAGGTCTGCGCGGATGCCGCCGGGGTTGGTGAGCGCCACCTGGGCTCCCGCGCCGCGGGTTGCGGCCAGCTGCGCGTCGGCGATCACGTTGCCCAGCGTGGACTGGCCGCCGGCGTCCGTCTCGCGGGTGAGCTTCGCGTCGACGGTCCCCACGTGGCGGTGCGCCTCCGCGGATGCCATGCCGGTGGCGCGTTCCACCAGCGCGTGTGCCGCCGGGTCCGGCGTGATGTCATGCCGCACAGCCTGGTTGAAGGTGCTGACGCGGTCGCGCAGCACGTCGCCGGTGGCGGGGTCGATGGTCACGTCCGCCACCGAGACCCCGGTACCGCCCGGATCGGCCTGCACGACGGCGCGCGGATGGTTGTCGGGGTCGAGGAAGCTGCAGGCGAACGACTCGCGGGACCCGCCGGTGAAGATGATGTCCACCGCGGGTGAGGCGCCCTCGACGATGGGGCGGGCCGGGCCCGTCGCCTGGCGGCACCCCGCGGTGGAGTCGGCGGGGACGTGCAGATCCTCATGCACCAGCAGGACGATGGTGCGCACGCCGAGGAACTCGAGCAGGTCCGCGGTGCGGTTGACCGTGTCCAGGGGGTCGTCCACGGTGACCTCGTCGATCCCCGAGCGGGCGACGCGGTCGGCCAGGTCATGAGGCGAGACGGCGATGGTGCCGACGGGCGTGGACCCCACGTAGCTCACGCCGAACGGGAGCGTCGCGGGAAGCCCGCCGGCCAGCGTCAGGTTCGAGCCGATCAACGGGAACGACACACCGCTGTACTCCGGTGTGAACCGGCATCCGTCCACCGGGTGGCAGCCGCCGTGCTGCAGGCGCCGCAACTCGTCGAAGCCGTAGTCCAGGTCGTGGTTGCCGATCGCCGAGGCGGTGAGCCCCTGCGAGTCCAGGAACGTCATCGACGGCTCGTCGTGGAACAGCGCGGACTCGAACGGGGTGTCGCCGACGTTGTCCCCGGTGGAGTACAACAGCGACGCGTCGGCCGCGCCCCGCAGCTGGTCCAGGTATGCGGACAGGTAACCGGCGCCGCCGGTGTCGCCGGGTGGCTGCAGGTTGCCCTCGAACCCGTTGATGGCCATCATGCGGACCTCGACAGGATGTGCGGCGGGGAGCGCGGGGGCGGCCTGCGCAGCCCCGGGGGCGGCGACGCCGGGAACCAGGACGGCCGCGGCGACTGCCAAGGCGGCGGCAACCGCACGGGCGGCAGCGCGCGCTGCGCGACGGCCCCGACGCCGTCCACCCGTAGCCGTCACGCCGCTCCTGTCCTGTCGGATCCGTGTCAGCGGGCCCCTCGATCCCCGCCGACCGTCCTGCCCCGGGCCGGCCGGCGACGCGGGACACGACGATGCCGTGCACCGGGAGCCGGCGCACGGACCTCACTCACCTTGCACGGTGAAGGTCACGAACTGGTCACCGATGGTACGTCTCAGGAATACGTTTCGGTATCGATTTTCCTGGCTGCTGAACGCACGTCCGCGGGCGGAGGGCCTCAGGCGCCGTCGCTCGCCCCGTCCCGTGCGGCGATGTCGCGCGCGGCGAAAGCGAGGAACGCGTCGTTCTCCTCCGGGTCGCCCACGGTGACGCGGACACCGTCGTCGCCGTAGGGGCGGACGATGACCTTGGCGTCGGCGCTGCGCCCCGCGAACGCGGCCGATTCCTCCCCGAGCGGCAGCCACAGGAAATTCGCCGCGCTCGGTGCCACGGCGTAGCCCGCGGAGGTGAGCGCCGCGGCCATCCGCTCGCGCTCGGCCACCACCGCCTCTGTGCGCGCCAGCAGCTCCGCTCGGGCATCCAGGCATGCCAGCGCCGCCGCCTGCGCGACCACCGACACGCTGAACGGCACGAACACCTTGCGCATCGCCGCGATCACCGAGGGGTGGCCGATCGCGTAGCCGACCCGGATCCCGGCGAGCCCGTACGCCTTGGAGAACGTCCGCAGCACCACCACGTTGGGGTGGCGGCGCGCGAGCGACAGAGAATCGGGCACGGCGGCGTCGGACCCGGACGGCGTGCCTGTGCGTCCGTGCCCGGGGCGTGCGTACTCGATGTAGGCCTCGTCGAGCGCCACCACCACGTGCGGCGGAACGGTGGCCAGGAATTGCTCCAGTGCCTCCTCGCCGAGGAACGTCCCTGTGGGGTTGTTGGGATTGCACACGAACACCACGCGCGTGCGGTCGGTGACGGCCGCGGCCATGGCGGGCAGGTCGTGCGCGGCGTCGGCGTCGAGGGGCACCGGCACGGGTTCCGCGAGCGCCACCTGCGTGATGATGGGGTAGGCCTCGAACGAACGCCACGGGAACACCACCTGGTCGCCGGCGTCGCACGTGGCCTGCACGAGCTGCTGGCACAGGCTCACCGAGCCGCACCCCACCGCGACGTTCTCCGGCCCGACGCCGGCGAGGTCCGCCAGGCGGGCGGTGAGCTCCGCGGCGCCGCTGTCCGGGTAGCGGTTGGCCGCCGACGCCGCCTGGGCGATGGCGTGGGCGACGCTCGGCAGCGGGCCGGCGGTGGTCTCGTTGCTCGCGAGCTTGACAGCCCCCGGCACCGACCGCCCGGGCACGTAGGCGGGCAGCGCGTCGAGGTCGGGGCGGGTGTGGGGCAGCGCCGGTTCAGTCACCTGCACAGTATGGGCGACGCCCCCGCCGCGGCGCCGGAAGCCCCGGTCCCGGGGCGCTTTGCGTGACGGCTGCGGGGCTGTGTAGGCTTTCGTGCTGGTGGCCCTGCGGTCACCGGCGAGGCTTGCGGGCCTCAGGAGGCGTGCCAGAGCGGCCGAATGGGACTCACTGCTAATGAGTTGTCCTCTTAACCGGGGACCGGAGGTTCAAATCCTCTCGCCTCCGCGGAGCCGGTTTCGCGACCGGCTGCAGCCTGGACTATAGTTCTCGGAAGAACTCCGGTTCGGTTCCGTGCACGGGACACGTGTACGGGCACAAATGGATACGCGCCCGTAGCTCAACGGATAGAGCATCTGACTACGGATCAGAAGGTTAGGGGTTCGAATCCCTTCGGGCGCACAGGCACATCAGGCCGTGGACTTCGTGTCCGCGGCCTGACGTCTTCTATCGATCCGCAGTTTCATCCGGCCGCAGTTTCAGCGGTCCGCAGTTATATCGGTCCGCGGCCCGGTGCCGGCTGCACCGTCGTGCGGTGCGCCCCGCGCGCCGCGGCTCCGCCGGCGTGACGGGCCCGCCGCCATGCTTAGGCTGG
>CAYVJJ010000080.1:0-10010 GCA_964451655.1 uncultured Mycobacteriaceae bacterium
ACCCGGACTACGCGGCGCTGCGCGGCGACCCCAGCGACAACCTGCCGGGCATCCCCCGGGTGGGGGAGAAGACCGCGGCCAAGTGGATCCGCGAGTACGGCACCCTCGACGGGCTCGTCGAACGCGCCGACGAGGTGCGCGGCAAAGTGGGCGAGTCGCTGCGCCAGAACCTCGCGCAGGTGGTCACCAACCGTGAACTGACGGAGATGGTGCGGGATCTGCAGCTGCAGTACACGCCCGACCAGCTCGAGGTGGCGCCGTGGGACCGCGAGAAGATCCATGAAGTGTTCGACCGGCTGGAGTTCGCGGTCCTGCGTGACCGGCTCTTCGCCACCCTCACCTCCTCGGAGCCGGAGGCGGACGAGGGCTTCGACGTCCAGGGCGAGGTGATCGAGCCCGGACGGCTGGGCGCATGGCTGGACGAGCACGCCGGGGCCGGGGCGCGCCATGCGCTCACCGTCGTCGCGCCGCACCGGGTGTACGGCACGGACGCGGAGGCCGTCGCATTCGCCGCGGCGGACGGCGCCGGCGGGTACGTCCGCACCACCGCGCTCTCCCCGGAGGACGAGGACGCGCTGGGCGCGTGGCTGGCGGACGGCTCGCGCGCCAAGGCGCTGCACGACGGCAAGTGGGCCATCCACGCGCTGCGCGGCCGCGGCTGGACGCTGTCGGGGGTCACCAGCGACACGGTGCTGGCCGCCTATCTGTTGCGGCCGGGGCAGCGCAAGTTCGATCTGGAGGACCTGTCGTTGCGGTACCTGCACCGCGAGCTGCGGGCCGACGACGGCGAGGGCGACGATCAGCAGATGGCGCTGCTCGACGCGGGCGGCACCGCCGATCCCGACTCCGATGCGACGGCGCTGCGGCGCGAGGCGCAGGCGCAGATGCTCCGGGCCCGCGCCACCCTGGACCTGGCCGACGCGTTCGATGCGGAGCTGGACGCCATCGAGGGGGCGCCTCTGCTCTCGGACATCGAGCTGCCGATGCTGTTCGTGCTCGCGGACCTGGAGGCGGCCGGCATCGCCGTCGACGCCGACCACATGCACGACCTGCGGTCCGAGTTCGCTGCCCGCGTGGCCGGGGCCGCCGATGCCGCCTACGCGGCAAACGACGGCGAGCAGATCAACCTGGGGTCGCCCAAGCAGCTTCAGACGGTGCTGTTCGACAAGCTCGACATGCCCAAGACCAAGCGCACCAAGACCGGTTACACCACGGATGCGGACGCGCTGCAGTCGCTGTTCGAGAAGACTGGGCATCCATTCCTCGAGCACCTCCTCGAACATCGCGACGCCACCCGTCTCAAGGTGACGGTCGACGGACTGCTCAAGACCGTCGCCGACGACGGCCGCATCCACACCACCTTCAACCAGACGGTGGCGGCCACGGGGCGGCTGTCCTCCACCGAGCCGAACCTGCAGAACATCCCGGTGCGCACCGAGGCCGGGCGGCAGATCCGGCACGGGTTCGTCGTCGGCGACGGATACGACACGTTGCTCACCGCGGACTACTCGCAGATCGAGATGCGCATCATGGCGCACCTGTCCGGTGACGAGGGCCTGATCGAGGCGTTCCGCTCCGGGGAGGACCTGCACAATTTCGTCGGATCCCGGGCGTTCGGCGTGCCGCTCGACGAGGTGACCGCCGACCTGCGCCGGCGGGTCAAAGCGATGAGCTACGGGCTCGCGTACGGGCTCAGCGCCTACGGCCTCGCCCAGCAGCTCAAGATCTCCGCCGGGGAGGCGAAGGAGCAGATGGACGCCTACTTCGCCCGGTTCGGGGGAGTGCGCGATTATCTGCAGGCCGTCGTGGAGCAGGCGCGCAAGGACGGCTACACCGAGACGATCTACGGCCGCCGCCGCTACCTGCCGGACCTGAGCAGCCACAACCGGCAGCATCGCGACGTCGCCGAGCGTGCCGCTCTCAACGCCCCCATCCAGGGCAGCGCGGCCGACATCATCAAAGTGGCGATGATCAACCTGCAGCGGGCGCTCGCGCACGAGCGGCTCCGGTCACGGGTGCTGCTGCAAGTGCACGACGAACTGGTCCTCGAGGTCGTCGAGGCCGAGCGTGCGCGTGTCGAGGAGCTCCTGCGCCAGGAGATGTCCGGGGTCATCGAACTGTCGGTGCCCCTGGAAGTCTCGATCGGGGCCGGGCGCACCTGGGACGAGGCCGCCCACTAGCCGGATCGACGTGGAACGGGCCGGCCCCCGGCGCCCGCATCCGGAGCACCGGCGACCGGCCCGTGGGGCGCGTGCGGCGGCGCCCCGTTACTGCTCTTCCTCGTCGGGATGGTTGTGCAGGTGGATGAGGCTCACCAGGAGCCCGCCCCACACCGTCACCAAGGCCACGATCATCATCACAATTGCGGATGTGCCCATCGTCAGCTCCTCACCGCTGCTACATCGTCGTCCACAGGATTGTCGTCATCGACCGAGCGGTGCCATTTGGTGAACCCGATCGTCACGGCGATGACGATGAGTGCGATCTGCAGCCCCCAGCCGAACCCGGCGACCAGCCCGCCGCCGTAGCCTTCGTAGCCGTTCTGCACGGTGTCGACGATCTGGTCGATGAGCATGTATGCCAGGACGATCGGGGTGATCACGCCGACGCACGTCATCCACACCCACCCCAGCTTGAACGAGGACACCGCGTTGAGGTGGTCGCGTTGCTGCGGCAGCTTCCGCAGCAACCAGGTGACCACGATGACGGACGTGAGGGCGGCGCCCACGATGCCGAACTCGTTGACGAAGTGGTCGACGGTGTCGAGCACGGTGACGCCGCTGGTCGTGGGGAAGAACAGCATCGACACGACCGTCGCCGCTCCGCCCACCAGGATGGTCGCGGGGACACGGTCCATGCCGGTCTTGTCGCGGACGGCGGAGATGATCACCTCGACGATGCTCACCAGTGAGGTGAGACCCGCGAAGATCAGCGAGATGAAGAACAGCAGTCCGAACACCGAGCCGCCCCACATCGTGGAGATGATCGTCGGGAACGCCACGAACGCGAGTCCGATGCCGCTGTCGGCGACCTCGCCCACCGCGACGTTCTGCACCGCGGCCATGTAGCCGAGCGCGGCGAACACGCCGATGCCGGCGAGGATCTCGAAGGCGCTGTTGGAGAAGCCGACGACCAGGCCGGACCCGGTGAGATTGGTCTTCCTCTTCAGGTACGACGAGTAGGTGACCATGATGCCGAAGCCGACCGAGAGCGAGAAGAAGATCTGCCCGTAGGCGGCGATCCACACGCTCGAGTCGGTCAGTGCGCCCCAATCAGGTGTGAACAGTGAATCCAGTCCCTGCGCGGCTCCGTCCAGCAGCAGCGCGCGGATGACCACTGCGATGAACAACAGCACCAGCACCGGGACGAAGAACTGGGATGTGGCACCGATGCCTTTCTGCACACCGAAGGCGAGGATCGCGATCACCACCAGCCAGGTGATCAGCAGCGGCCAGGCGACGCCGGCGACGAAGTCGAAGCCGAGGGACGTCTGGTCGGCCTGGGTGAGGTTGTCGAACGCCGCGCCCGCCTTCTCCGGGGTGGACAGATCACCCGAGGCCGAGAAGATGGCGAAGCGTGCCGCCCACGCGATGATCACCGCGTAATACACGGCGATGACGAAGCAGACCCCTACCTGCCACCACCCGAGTCCCTCGGCGCGCTTGTGCATACGCCGGAACGCCAGCGGCGGCGAGCCCTTGAACCGGTGGCCGACGGAGTAGTACAGGAACAGCAGCGGGATGCCCGCGGTGAGCAGCGCGACGAGGTACGGGATCATGAACGCCCCGCCGCCGTTGGTGTAGGCGACGTAGGGGAATCGCCAGATGTTGCCGAGGCCCACGGCGGAGCCGATCGCCGCGAGGATGAAGACCGAGCGGCGGGACCAGGCCTCGCGGCCCGGAGACTGCCCGGTGTCGGCCGGTTGTGTCATTGTCGTCTCCCTTTCCGGTTCATGACGCGCGAGCGCAGTCTGTCGTCCGTCGCCCCTGCTTCGGCTGCGATCGCGCGGGCAGGCCGTGCGGTCCCTGACGCCGCACGGGTATGCGCGTGATCACTGTCTCATCCGCGCGGCCAGTCGTTGAGCGTATCGCGGTAGAGATCCTCGACCTCACCGATGTGCGATTCCAGTGCGGCGGGGTCCCATCGGCCGACATCGATGGGCGGGTGCACGACGATGTCGACCGTCCCCGAACGCACCAGCTTGGCCCCCTTGGCCATCAGTTCTCCGGCGTTGCGGATCACGATCGGGACGACCGGCACCCCGGCCTGCATGGCGATGTGGAAGGCGCCCTTTTTGAACCTGCCGATCGACGGCGTCAGCGAACGCGTGCCCTCCGGCGCGATGACCACCGACGTCCCCGACCGCAACGTGTCGACCACCGGCCGCAGCGCCTCCTTGGCCTTGTCGGTGTTCTTCCTGTCGATGAACGTGGCGCCCGCGACCCGCAGCGGCAGACCGAACAGCGGGTTGGTCGCCATCTCCTTCTTGGTGATGCCCGTGAAGTTCTCCCGGAGGACGCGGGCGATCAGCACCGTGTCCAGGAAGCTCTGGTGGTTGAAGATGAACACCGCGGGCCGGGCCTTCCAGGCGTTGTCCTCGCCCTGCACGTCCACCCGGACGCCGGCGGTCGCGAGCATGGTCTCCGGGCCGATGTTGGAGACCGTGTCGATGCCCATCCGCCGGTCCAGGTTCAGCAGGCCGAGGCCCACCCCGGTGCCCACGGACCCGGCCAGGCTGCCCAGCGACGCCGCGGTGCGCACCAGGTCCTTGAGGTTGTAGCCGCCGCGCGGGCGGAAACGCAGGACCGGCCACCCGCGCTCGTCCGCGGCGCGGGTGAGGGCCCGGTCCGGATTGACGGCGGTCGGATTGCCCGTGGTGGACAGGAACTCGACGTCCTCCCCGCCGTTGGAGTAGGTGAACGAGGAGGCGGTGTCGATGCCGCGCTCCTCGGCGAATTCGCGGGCGGCGGCCGCTTTGCCGCTGCGCCACAGTGATGCGCCGTCCACTCTGCCGGTCAGTACTCCGTCGGCCACCTCGAGCGGGGTGTAGAGCAGGTTGTCCACGCCCAGCGCCTCGGCGGCGGCCTCGAACTGGTAGCGCGAGGCGGAGGACGCGATCACAAGGGTGTGCCCTTTGCGTTTGTGCGCCTCGATGAGCCGCCACGCCTCCGGGTAGACCAGCCCCGCCAGGGTGGTCTCGAACAGGTTGCGCCCCACCTCGCGCATCTCGTCCTCGGTGTGTCCGGCCCACGCGCGGAACGCGACCGCCACGAACCGCTCGAACTCCGCCTCGCTGTCGGTGCCGCGCAGTCCGTTGACGGCGGTCCCCACCAGTTCGCGCGGGCCCACCTTGCCTGCGGCGAGCCGGTCGCGGAAGAAGTGCACGCCCGAGTAGCCGTGGATGATCGTGCCGTCGAAGTCGAACATCGCGGCCACCGCGGGGCCCTCGGGGGCGGCCGCGATGCGGTCCAGTGCGGCGTCGAGCGGATCGGCGGTCACGGCTGTTCCTTCCTGTTGGAGACGTCGAGCGATTCGGTGACCGCGATGGCGCGGCCGACGGAGCGGAGCTGCTCGGCGAAGTCTTCGCGCTGCTGTGTCAGCTCGTGGCCGCCGGGGCCCAGCAGCGCGCGGTTGTCAGCCAACGCGACGGCGGCGGAGAACAGTTCGAGGGAGAGGGATTCCGGCCCGTGCAACCGTCGCTGCAGCAGCATCTGGCGGCCGACGGACGCGCACTCGTCGAGGAACCGCTCGCGGTCGAACGGGGCGGACGGATCCCTGGCTGCCAGGCGCTCGGCCACCACCAACTGTGCGTCGAAGAACGAGCGCAGCGTGCGGTGCGCCATGAAGAACCCGGTGGCCACCAGCCGCTCGAGGACGTCGTCGGCGGAGGGCAGCGAGTTGTTCCATTCCGGGGCGACCAGGGTGAGTTCCGCCGCCAGCTCGGCCTCGAATGTGTCGCGGTCCGGGAAGAAGAACTCGAACTTGAGCAGGTCGCGCAGCCTTTTGGATTCCTCCCAGCCGGCCCGGGCGGGGTCGCTGTAGGAGCTCTGGTGGGCGTGGATGATGGCCAGTTCGAGGATCGCGCGGTTGACGAACCAGTGGACGCCGCTGTTGCGGTAGAAGGCGGCGACGATGTGCTGGCCCGGTTCGATGGCGTAGACCGGTTCGACGCCGCCGTCGTACACCGTCACCACCCCGGCATCCGCCAGGCGGCGCAGCACCCGGGCGAGACCCGCGTCGTCGTCGAGGACGCTGAGCTCGCCCTGCGGAATCCCGCGCCGGTCCAGGTACGCCCGCACAGGTGCGATCACTCCCGCCACCTCGGCGAGGGTGAGGGCGCGATCGCGGACGCCGAGCAGGGCCAGCGTGACCAGGGAATTGATGGTGACGGGGGTGGCGCGGTTGATGCCGACGGCCACCTCGATGCCGGTCTTCTGCAGCGCGAGACGGGCGCGCGCCTCCCGCTCGGCGGACGTCGACCCGGCCCTGGAGACATCCGCCCGGGCCACGTCGGCCGTCGCCGCGTCCGCGGGCATCGCGGACGGGGGCGTCGTCTGCCCGGCGCGGTCGGTTTCCAGGTCCGGATCGCCCGCCGCGGCGAGGCTGTCGCGCAGGGAGATCGGATCGCCGAAGCGCACGTACACGTTGCCGGCGCGCCGTTGCTGGCCGCGGGCGTACCCGGCCATCCATTTGAGCCCCTCCGGCTGCTTGGCGGCCCCCATCTGCTCGGCGGCCACAGCGCCCACCTCGGCCATCCGCTCGTAGGTGATGGAGACGGGGACCAGGAGCGCGTCGTCGACCCGGCGGCTGCGCACCGAGTTCGCCACGTAGGACAGCAGCCCGTACTTGGGTTTGCGCAGTTTGCCGGTGCGGGTGCGTCCGCCCTCGAAATACCACTCCAGGTTGAACCGTTTGGACAGCAGGTGGGCGAAGTATTCCTCCAGGGAGGCCTTGTAGACGGCGTCGTCGCCGAAGCTGCGCCGGATGAACACGGTGCCGGTGCGTTTGGCGATGGCGCCGATGGGCCAGAACTGCAGGTTAGCCCCGCCCAGGAGGTGGTTGCCGGGGAAGTCGTTGCGCGCCAGCACGTCGCCGAGGACGAAGGCGTCCGCATAGGAGCGGTGCGAGGGCAGGAACACCAGCGGCCGCGACTTGTTGAGCTCGCGCAGTTCGTCGAGGCGGGACTCGTCGGCGTCCACCGTCCAGGCGTTGCCGTACAGCGGGTGCATGATCTGGGTGAAGATGTCCGAAACCAGCCTGCTCTGCACGGCCACCAGCTCGTCGAGGGAGGCCCGTGCATGCTCGAGGGACTGCTGTTCGGTCATGCCTTTCGCGCGCCCCAGGCGCACCACCTTGCTACGGAACCGCGGGGAGTCCATGATCTGCTCGGCCACCACGCGCGGGACCTTGTAGCGCTCGCCGAGGACCTCGCGCTCGGCGCGGGCGAGGGTCACGACCGCAGTGTTGACGACGAACCGCGCGAACGCTCCGGACGGCCGCGGCTCCGTTTCGTCGTGGCCGTCCCCGTCGTCCGGCAACGCAGCGAAGCGCGCGCGCAGCTCGCTGAGCGGTGCGGGCTCGCCGGTGACGATCCGCCAGCGGTCCGGCGCGTGGTCGACGATGTGCCGCTGGATGAGGCGGTTGGGGTTGCGGGGGTTGGTCAGCGCGATGATGTCGCTGAGCCGGACGCTGCGGCTGCCGTTGCGTTCCGGGGGGAGCCAGGTGATCTTCACCGGCAGCAGCAGCGGGTCGTCGGTGCGGTGCGCCACCGTCTCCGCCAGCCGGCGGGCGGAGAGCCCGATGCTGCGCACCGTGGTGCCGGAGGTGATCGCGTCATGACTGCCGGGGGCGCCCTTGCTGAGCCACTGCTCGATGAGCCTGCGTTCGAGCGGGGTGGAGGTCTGCACCAGCACCACGGTCTCCGGACGTCCCCCGATGCTCATCCGCTCTCTCCTCCGCGCGTGTGATCGCCGCCGTGTCGACAGGGCTCCCGTCCCATCGACCGCATCGAAGAACCTACCGGGTATGCGGGCCGTGAGCCCGCCGGAACGGGAATGCGGGCATCATGGGCGCAGGGGTGCGGGTAGGTTCCGCAGTGGAGGCGACCGGGTCGGTGAGGGGCGCACCGGTGCGCGCAGGTACGGCGAACAGGTACAGGAGGCCGACGATGACTCTGGGAGTGGTGCTCGGGGGAGGGGGAGTGGCCGGCATCGCCTGGGAGGTCGGAGTGATCGTGGGCCTGGCGGAGGCGGGGGTGCGCCTGGACGCCGCCGCGGGCGTGGTCGGCACGTCGGCGGGATCGGTGGTGGGGGCCTCCCTCGCAGGCGGAGCCGACATGACCACGCTCCTCGATGAGCAGCGGCGGACGCGACCACCGCGCCCGGGCGGCGCCGGTGCGGGGACGGGGACGCCGCTCACGTCCGACGCCTCCGCGTGGGCGGAGATCCTGGCATCCCCCGTCGGTCGGGAGGAGATGCTGCGCAGGATGGGCGCACTGGCGGCGTCGGCGGATACCGTGCCGGAGGAACAGTACAAAGAGTCGATGGCCGCGATGCTGCCGTCGCCGCAGTGGCCGCGGGACTCGGACCTGCGGGTGACGGCGGTGGATGCGGAGACGGGCACCGTGCAGGTCTGGGATCGGGACTCAGGTGTCACGCTGGCCGAGGCGGTGGCCGCCTCCTGCGCACTGCCCGGCGTGTTCCCTCCGGTGACCATCGACGGCCGGAGGTATTTCGACGGCGGGATGGCCTCGCCCACGCATGCCGACCGGGCCGGCCGATGCACCGAGCTCCTGGTCATCGCGCCGTTCACCATGGCGTTGTCGGGACCCGGACTGGATGCGGAGATCGAGTCCCTGGGGCCCGCGGTGCGGTCCTCGGTGATCGACCCGGACACCGAATCGCTGGCGGCCATAGGATTCGATCCGATGGACCCGTCCACACGCGCCCCCGCCGCGGAGGCCGGGCTGCGGCAGGGCAGGGCGGAGGCGATGCGGGTGGGGATCGCGTTGTCGCTCTGAACTGCCCGCTGCCGCGGCGACGGGGCCGGGGGAGGGTGCCCGGCCGGCGGGAGCCGGGCCGTATCCTGACCGGGTGCCGGCCGGACGTTTCCTGACAGAGCCCGTGCAGACCGGCCCCGGGCTCCGGGGGCGGCGCGCGGGTGTGCGCGCCATGTCCGCCGCCGTGTTGACCGTGGTGGCGGGGCTGCTGCTCGCCGGATGCGTCACCAACGACGACGGCACGGTCCCGAAGCGCACCCCGTTGCACATCGAGCCGGTGCCGTCGATCGCCGCGTTGGTGCCTCCGGGGATCCGCGCGGCAGGCGTATTGACGGTGGGGACCAACCCGCCGTACGCGCCCAACGAGTTCAAAGACCCGTCCGGGACGATCGTCGGCTTCGACGTGGACCTGATGAACGCCGTCTCGGCGGTGCTGGGCCTGCGCGCGCACTACGAGCAGGCGGACTTCGACAAGATCATCCCTGCAGTGCAGGCCGGCAGCTACGACCTGGGGATGTCCTCGTTCACCGACACCCTCGAGCGCGAGCAGTCCGTCGACTTCGTCACCTACTACCGTGCCGGCATCCAGTGGGCGCAGCAGGCCGGTGACGACATCGACCCGGATGAGGCCTGCGGACTGCGCGTGGGCGTGCAGACCGGGACGACGGAGGACATCGAGGAGGTGCCGGCGGTGAGCGCAAAGTGCGAGGCTGCGGGCATGCCCCCCGTCCACAAGATCAAGTACCTCAACCAGGCGGACGTCACGAACGGACTGCTGCTCGGCCGCATCGACGCGTTCTCTGCGGATCTGCCCGTCACCGCCTATGCCATCAAGCGCACCGACGGGCGGCTGAGCACCGCGGGCGGGGTCAAGGACTCGGCGCCCTACGGCTGGCCGGTGCGCAAGGGCTCCCCGCTGGCGGAGGCGCTGCAGCAGGCCTTGCAGCACCTGATCGGCACCGGGGTCTACCGCACCATCGCCGAGGACTGGGGACTGGAGGCAGGAATGATC
>CAYVJJ010000081.1:0-9952 GCA_964451655.1 uncultured Mycobacteriaceae bacterium
CCGGCCCTCGATGTTCAGCGCCCCGAGCGCGATCACCGAGTCCGACAGGCTCCGCCGGCCCAGCGGCGCCAACGGCTCGCCGTTGCAGGTCACCGGGCCGCCCACCGCACCCGCGATGCGCTGGCCCACCAGCGGCAGCCATGTCAGACCCAGCACCGGTACGCCGTCGTGCACGAGCGCGAGCAGAACCCCGGCCATCGGCAGCCCCACCGAGTAGTTGAAGGTGCCGTCCACCGGATCGATCACCCAGACGGTGCCGGCGTCCAGGCGCGGGCCGCCGAACTCCTCGCCGTGCACGGGTATCCCGGTGCGCTCGATCAGGCCCGCGCCCAGCCGCCGCTCCAGCTCCAGGTCCACCTGGGTGGCGAAGTCGTGCCCGCCTTTGTCGACGGCGCCGGGCGCACCGACGTTGTCGCGGAAGTGCTCGACCACCCCGTCGAGCAGTTCGGTGCCGACGGTCAGGAGCCGCTGCGGGTCCTCCGGAAGCCCGGGCGGGACCGGGGGCGTGGTGTCCGCCGTCATCGCCTCACCGTCACAGCCCGGACCTGCGCATGCGGATCAGTCCGTGACGGCGGCCAGCGCCTGCGGGAGCGTGAACCGGCCCGCGTACAGGGCCTTGCCGACGATGGCGCCCTCCACGCCGCGGTCGGTGAGGCCGGCGATGGCGCGGAGGTCGTCCAGCGTGGACACCCCGCCCGAGGCGATCACGGGCGCCGACGTCTCCTTGCACACCGCGGCGAGCAGGTCCAGGTTGGGCCCCTGCAGGGTGCCGTCCTTGCTCACGTCGGTGACGACGTAGCGGGAGCACCCCTCGCGGTCCAGACGCGACAGCACCTCCCACAGGTCGCCGCCGTCGCTCACCCAGCCGCGGCCGCGCAGGCGCCACTGGCCGTCGATGAGCTTCACGTCCAGTCCTACGGCGACGCGGTCGCCGTAGTCGGCGATGGCCCTGGCGCACCACTGCGGGTCCTCGATGGCCGCGGTGCCCAGGTTCACCCGTTCGCACCCCGTGGCCATGGCGGCGTCCAGTGAATCCTGATCGCGGATGCCCCCGGAGAGCTCCACCTTCACGTCGAGTTCGCGCACGACCTGCGCCAGCAGTTCACGGTTGGAGCCGCGGCCGAAGGCGGCGTCGAGGTCGACCAGATGCACCCACTCCGCGCCGTCCGTCTGCCATTGCAGGGCGGCGTCACGGGGCGCGCCGTAGGAGGTCTCGCTCCCGGCCTCCCCCTGCACGAGGCGCACGGCCTGACCGTCGGCGACATCAACTGCGGGCAGCAGAACAAGGCTCACGCCGTCGAGCCTATCCAGTGGGCGGGCCCGAGGACCGATCGGGTGCGCGGTGCCCCAGGAACCGCGCCGTCAGGCGCCGCGAGATCACCGACAGCGCGGCCACTGCCAGCACCACCGCCGCCGCCACGATCGCCAGGCCCCAGCCGGGCGACGGTTTGACCAGCACAATCGCCGCGGTCGCCACCGCGAACACCAGCGCCACCGCGGCCACGCTCAGCAGCGCGAGACGTACGAAGTACCCGACGAACTGCGGTTCCATCCGCCCGCGGGCCTGCCGTGTCTTGTCGGTCACGCCTCGAGCCTGTCACATCGCGGACCGGAGCGCCTGCCACGAGGGCGCGCCTGCGGGCCGGGAGCGACGGCCCGCCGCCGCTCAGAGACCTTCCACCCAGTTCCGCAGCAGGCGTGCCCCCGCGTCGCCGGACTTCTCCGGGTGGAACTGGGTGGCGCACAGCGGCCCGTTCTCGACTGCGGCGACGAACGGCTCGCCGTGTTCGGCCCACGTGACCAGCGGTGCGGCGATCGTCTCCGGGTCCGGCATGTCCCACGACCGCGCGGCATAGGAGTGCACGAAGTAGAAACGGGCGGCGGCGTCGAGGCCGCGGAACAGCCGGGATCCCTCCGCGGCGCGCACCGTGTTCCAGCCCATGTGCGGCAGCACCGGCGCGTGCAGGCCGTCGACCGTCCCCGGCCACTCCCCGCAGCCTTCGGTCTCGATGCCGAACTCGACTCCGCGCTCGAACATGATCTGCATGCCCACGCAGATGCCCAGGACCGGCCGGCCGCCGGCCAGTCGCTTTCCGACGATGCGCTCCCCGCGGATCGCGCGGAAACCCTCCATGCACGCCGCGAACGCGCCCACGCCGGGCACCACCAGACCGTCCGACGCCAGCGCGGTGCCGGCGTCGGCGGTGACGGTCACCTCCGCGCCGGCCCGCACCAGCGCGCGTTCGGCGGAGTGCAGATTGCCCGAGCCGTAGTCGAGCAGTGCGACGGTCTTCCGGGTCATCACGACCTTCCGTATGTCGTCCCGTATGTCGTCATGTCGTCCCGTATGTCGTCGACGGCGGCGGCGCCGCGCGGCCGCCGTCCGTCCTCGCCCGGCGGACGGGCGCGCCCGGGGTCACACCTCGCCGACCAGCTGCAGCACCCCGCCCGCGACCGCCAACACGGCCAGCACCGCCAGGACGCCCGCGGCGATCCTGTTCACCTTGTACAGGCTGAACGCGCCGCCTGCGAGGAACCCGGCCAGGATGAACAGGCCGTAGATGGCGAAGTCCTTCACAGGGCGCCCTTGGTCGAGGGCACGCCGCTCACCCGCGGATCCGGCTCGACGGCTGCGCGCAGAGCCCGGGCCACGGCCTTGTACTGGGCCTCGGTGATGTGGTGCGGGTCGCGGCCGTAGAGGGTGCGCACGTGCAGGGCGATGCGCGCGTTCGACGCGAGCGTCTCGAACACGTGCCGGTTGATCACCGTGTAGTACGGCACCCCCGGATAGCCCCCGATGACGCTGTGCACAAGCTGCTCCGGCTCCCCCGTGTGCACGCAGTACGGACGGCCCGAGACGTCCACCGCCGCGTGCGCCAGGGTCTCGTCCATGGGGATGAAGCAGTCGCCGAAACGGCGGATGCCCTTCTTGTCCCCCAGCGCCTGCAGCAGCGCCTGCCCGAGCACGATGGCGGTGTCCTCGACGGTGTGGTGCGCGTCGATCTCCACATCGCCTTGCGCCTGCACCGTCAGGTCGAAACTGCCGTGCACGCCGAACGCCGTGAGCATGTGGTCGAAGAACGGCACGCCCGTGGAGACGTCGACGACGCCCGTGCCGTCCAGCCCCAGCTCCACCGTGATCGACGACTCGCTGGTGGCGCGCTCGATGCGCGCGGTACGTCCCGTCACTGTGCTCCCCTGTCCTCGTCGGTTCCCGTGGCGGCCCCGGCGGCCGTGCCCGTCGCGACGTCCACCAGGGCGGTCCCGGCGATCTCCCGCGCCGCCGCCAGGAAGGCGTCGTTCTCCGCGGGCAGTCCGATCGTGGTGCGCAGGTGCGCCGCGATGCCCACGTCGCGCACCAGCACCCCGCGGTCGAGGAACCGCTGCCAGCCGGCCGCCGCGTCGGTGAACCGCCCGAAGAGCACGAAGTTCGCGTCACTGGGCACCACCGAGTATCCGTACTCCGCCAGCGCCGCGCACACCCGTTCACGTTCGGCCGCCAACGCGGCCACGCTCCCCAGGGTCTCATCCGCGTGCCGCAGCGCCGCGCGCGCGGCCACCTGGGTGAGCACCGAAAGGTGGTACGGCAGCCGGACCAGCAGCAGCGCCTCGATCACGGCGGGCGCCGCCGCCAGGTACCCCAGACGCCCGCCGGCGAACGCGAAGGCCTTGCTCATGGTGCGGGACACCACCACCCGCGAGGGGAACTCGTCGATCAGCGTCACCGCGCTGGGCGCGGCCGAGAACTCCGCGTAGGCCTCGTCGACGATCACGATTCCGGGTGCCGCATCCAGGATGGTGCGCAGGTCGTCGAGCCCGATGCTGTGGCCGGTCGGATTGTTGGGGCTGGTGACGAATACGACGTCCGGCCGGTGCTCGGCGAGCGCCGCCGCCGCCTGGTCGGCGTCCACGGTGAAGTCGTCGCGCCGCGGGGTGGGCACCCACCGCGTCTGCGTGCCGGAGACCAGGATCGGGTGCATCGAATAGGACGGCACGAATCCCAGGGCGGTGCGCCCCGGTCCGCCGAAGACCTGCAGCAGCTGCTGGAGCACCTCGTTGGATCCGTTGGCGGCCCACAGGTTCGCGGTGGTCAGGGGCACCCCGGTCTGGCCGCTCAGGTAGGCGGCCAGGTCGGTGCGCAGGTCCACGGCGTCGCGGTCCGGATAGCGGTTGAGCTCCGCCGCCGCGGCGCGCACCGCCTCGGTGATCTCCGCGACCAGCGCGGCGCTGGGCGCGTGCGGGTTCTCGTTGGTGTTGAGCCGGTAAGGGACGTCCAGCTGCGGCGCACCGTACGGGGAGCTGCCGCGCAAGTCGTCCCGGATCGGCAGCGCGTCGAGAGCCACCGCGCTGCCGGGGGCCCGTCCGACGGGCGTCTCGGAGGTCATGGGATGTCCTTACGGATGGTCAGTTCTCGGGGGTCAGCGGCTCGAAGCGCAGGCGCACGGCCTCCCCGTGGGCGGGCAGGTCCTCGGCGTCCGCCAGCGCGACCACGTGGCGGCGGACGTCGCGCAGCGCCTGCTCGGAGTAGTCGACCACGTGGATGCCGCGCAGGAACGTCTGGACGCTCAGCCCCGACGAGTGGCGGGCGCAGCCCGCCGTGGGCAGGACGTGGTTGGAGCCCGCGCAGTAGTCGCCCAGGCTCACCGGGGCCCACGGCCCCACGAACACCGCCCCCGCCGAACGCACACGCGCCGCAACCGCACGCGCGTCCGCGGTCTGGATCTCCAGGTGCTCGGCTGCGTAGGCGTCGACCACGGTGAGTCCCTGCGCGATGTCGTCCACGAGCACGATGCCGGACTGCGTGCCGGACAGCGCCGTGGCGACGCGTTCGGCGTGGCGGGTGACCGCCAGCTGCGCGTCGACGGCATCGCCCACCGCGTCGGCCAGTGCGGGCGAAGTGGTGACGAGCACGCTGGCCGCCATGACGTCGTGTTCCGCCTGACTGATCATGTCGGCCGCCACGTGCACCGGATCCGCGGTGTCATCGGCGAGGATCGCGATCTCTGTGGGTCCGGCCTCCGCGTCGATCCCCACGAAGCCACGGCACAGCCGCTTGGCCGCGGTGACGTAGATGTTGCCGGGGCCGGTGATCATGTCGACGGGGGCGAGGTCGTCCACACCGTCCACGGCGGCGGCGTCGGTCCCGCCGAAGGCCATCAGGGCGACCGCCTGCGCGCCGCCGACGGCCCAGACCTCCTCGACGCCCAGCATCGCGGCGGCCGCGAGGATGGTCGGGTGCGGCAGCCCGCCGAACTTCGCCTGCGGCGGCGAGCACACCACCAGCGAGCCCACACCGGCCTCCTGCGCCGGTACCACGTTCATCACCACGGACGACGGGTAGACGGCGTTGCCGCCCGGCACGTAGAGCCCGACCCGGTCCACCGGAACCCAGCGTTCGGTGACCGCGCCGCCGGGCACCACCTCGGTGGTGACGTCGGTACGGCGCTGCGCCGCATGCACGGCGCGTGCGCGTTCGATCGAGGTCTCCAAGGCGGCGCGGACGTCCCCGTCGAGCTCAGCAAGGGCCTTGTCCAACCGGGCGCGGGGGACGCGGACGGACTCGGGCCGGATCCCGTCGAACTTCTCGCTCAGATCCAGCGCGGCCGCGCTTCCGCGCTCGCGGACATCGTCGACCACCGGCTGCACCCGGTGCAGCACCGCATCCACATCCACTCCCCCGCGCGGCAGCTCCGCGCGCAGCCGGGCGCGCGAAGGCGTGGTGCCACGCAGGTCGAGGCGGGCGAGCTGGACGCGGGCGGGCATGGGGGTCCTCTCGGTGGTGCTGTCCGGATCGGCGAGTGCGCGGGTGCGCAGCGCGCGGAGACGCAACGCACCGACGCACCGCGGGCGCATCCGTCACCCCAGGATAGTCGCGGCACACGGGCGCAGGCCGACGCCCCTCGCGTGATGCCCCTGCGTCCGTCACGCGGCCGCATCGCGAACAATTCCTCGACCGCCGGTACATCCGGCTGCGGGAGGTACGCTCAGCCGCCGCCCGGCTCCGGCACCGGATCGACCACCAGTAACTGCACAGTCCCGTCGACATTCCACAGCGCGGGCGGGTTCTCGAGCGCCGCCGAATACAGTGCCGCCGCATCGTCCCCGTCCACGGTGCCGCGTTCCGGCCCGTCGGCGGGCGGCCGGAGTATCTCCGACGGGTCCGGCCCCGGCCACACGGGCAGGTCCTCCGCATGCACCGCCGTGTCGACCATGTACGGGCGGCTCACACTCACCCGGTCCGGTACGTAGGCCTCGCCGTCGCCGGTGAAGCCGCGGGCAGCGGCTATGGCCTCGCGGACGCTCCGCCGAGCCGTGCGCTGCCGGTCGGTGAGGGAGTCTTCGAAGCGTTCGTCAAAGGCATAGATGTCCAGCGATTCAGCGGCATAGTGTCCGTGCACCGTCACCGTGGTGGTGAACAGATCGGTCACCGGCGGACGACCCACATCGGCCTCGGGGTCGAGGACGTGCTGCGCGTGCAGGTCCTCGACGAAGCGCGCCACCTCGTCCGGGTCGGCCTGCCCCACGCGGTACGCACCGGGTGAGAACACCTCGTGCCACGGCAGCGCGCCGTCGGCCCGCCATACGACACGCCCGTCCCCGAACACCGCGAGCCGCGGCGAGCGCGCATCGTATGCGGCGCGTGGCACCGGAGCGAGCCCGCCTGCGCCGGCCGAGACGGCGAACACCACCTGGCCCGGCGGCAGGCCCGAGGCGGTCACGGTCCCGGTGTCAGCACCGGACCCGTGACCGCCACTGCCGGCCGGAACGGACGCGTCGTCCGCGCTGCCGCACGCGCACACCAGAACCCCCGCGATCGCAATGACCACCACGATCCGCCGACCCGTCATGGCCCGGACGCTACCGCGGCCCGCACCGGCCCACTGCCCGCCTTCACATGTCGAGCCCCAGGTCGAGCGCCCGCACCGAGTGCGTCAGCGCCCCGACCGCCAGGTAGTCGACCCCGGTGCGCGCGTAGTCCGCCGCCGATTCGAGCGCCAGACCGCCGGAGGATTCCAGCGCCGTCTGCGGAGACGCCGCGTTCCTGCGCTGCACGGCGATCTGCGTCTGCCACACCGGGAAGTTGTCCAGCAGCACCAGCTCCGCCTGTTCGGCGAGCACGGCGTCGAGCTGTTCGAGGGTGTCCACCTCGACCTCGCACGGCACCCCCGGCGCAGCCGCGCGCACGGCCCGCAGCGCGTCCACGACGGACCCCGCGGCAACCACGTGGTTGTCCTTGATCAGCGCCTGATCGCCCAGCCCCATCCGATGGTTCACCCCGCCGCCGGCTCGGACCGCGTACTTCTGCAGGCCCCGCAGGCCCGGCAGCGTCTTGCGGCTGTCGCGGATACGGCAGTCGGTGCCGTCGACGGCGGCCACCCAGCGCGCGGTCTCCGTGGCGATGCCGGACAGGTGGCACAGCAGGTTGAGCATCGTGCGCTCCGCGGTGAGGATCCCGCGGGCGGGCGCGTCGAGCCGCAGGACCGCGGTCCCGGGCGCGACGACGGCGCCGTCCGCGAGGCGGTCCAGGATCCGGTACCCGTCGGGGCCCAGGACCTCGTCCAGCACGATCAGGGCGACGTCGATCCCGGCCACCACGCCGTCGGCACGGCTGACGACGGCCGCCTCGCCCCGGGTGTCCGCGGGGACCGTGGCCAGGGTGGTGATGTCCGGCCCGTAGCGCAGGTCCTCCTCCAGCGCGGTGCGGACCAACGCCCGGGAGGCTGCGACGGTTTCGCCGCCTCCCGTGCTGCGGCCGTACTCGCCTGTCGGGTTCTCCGTCATTGCTCGGCTCCTACCGTGGTGCGGGGCGCGGGGGCGGGCGTACCACCGTGCGCAGTGCCGTCGATGATGCGCGGCGAGCCCGCCCCGTCGAGCGCCACCCGGATGCTGCGCGCCCACGACGGATCGGTGCCCGGGTGATCGGCCCGGGTGTGGCAACCGCGGGTCTCCGTGCGTTCCTCCGCAGCCGACAGCACCGCTGCGGCGGCCAGCGTCACCGCCGCCGCTTCCGCTCCGACGGACGTGCGCACCAGTACCGGTTCCGCCACGGAGGCCAGACCCGCGGCCGCCGCTGCGAGCCCGTCACCCGTGCGCACCACCGACGCGTGTGCGGTCATCATCTCCTGGACCCGCGTCCGCGGGGCCGCCGGAGCCAGCCGGAACGCCACGTCGCGCACCTGCGGACTCGCGGCCGCGCGCGCCACCGCGGCAAGGCCCGCGCGTTCGCCCACCACGAGCCCCTCCAGGAGGCTGTTGGAGGCGAGCCGGTTGGCCCCGTGCAGCCCGGTCCGCGCCACCTCTCCGGCCGCGAGCAGGCCCGGCACCCCGGTGCGCCCGTGCACGTCAGTGACCACCCCGCCGCAGGAGAAGTGCGCGGCCGGGGCCACCGGGATCCGATCGACGGCAGGGTCGACCCCGATCCGCCGGCAGGACGCGGTCACCGTGGGGAACCGGTCCGCGAAGTCGTCGACTCCACGGGCATCGAGGAACACGTGCGCATCGCCGGATTCCCGCAGGCGGGCGCAGATCGCCCGGGCCACGACGTCCCGGGGGGCCAGATCGCCCATCGGATGCGCACCCGCCGTGACCGGCCGGCCCCGCGAGTCGACGAGGACCGCCCCCTCGCCCCGCACGGCCTCGCTGATCAACGGGCTCCGCCCCGCCGCACCGGGCGTGTAGAGCGCGGTCGGGTGGAACTGGACGAACTCGAGATCCGCTGCCGGCGCGCCGGCATCCAGCGCCAGGGCGAGCCCGTCGCCGGTCGCGGCGCCCGGATTCGTGCTGACCGAGTACATGGCCCCCAGTCCGCCGGTGGCCAGCAAGACCGACGGCGCGTGGACCACTCCCCAGCCGTCGTCGGCGACGGCGAGCACCCCGCAGACCCCCGACAGATCGGTGCACACCCGCAGCACGGTCGCGCCGGCGACGCGCGCGATGCCGTCGCGGCCGTGCCGGCACGCCTCGTCGAGCGCACGCTGCACCTCGGCGCCGGTCGCGTCTCCGTGCGCATGCAGGATCCGGCGCACACGGTGCCCGCCCTCGCGGGTGACGGCGTAGGAACCGTCCGGGGTGCGGTCGAACTCGGCGCCGGCCTCCACGAGCCAGGTGAGCGCGCGTTCCCCGTCGGAGACGATGGACTCGACCGCGGCACTGTCGCACAGGCCGCCCCCGGCGTCGCAGGTGTCGTCCGCGTGGGCCTGCGCGGCGCCGTGGCCGCGGCGCACCACCGCCACCCCGCCCTGAGCGAGGGCCGTCGCGGTGTCCGTCGGCGTCGTGCCTCCGCCCTTCTGGAGCACCAGTACGGCGAGCCCTCGCCGGGCCGCCGCGCGCGCCGCACTGAGCCCGGCTACGCCGCCGCCCACGACTACCAGATCCGCGTGCGCCTCCCACGTGATCGACGGCGCCGCCGGGCCCACGGCGGCGGGGCGTTCGATCACTCCCCGCCGCCCGGGTCGCCGTGGGAGATCATGCGCTCGACGGACCTGCGGGCAGCGTCGGCCGTCGCGGTGTCCACGTGCACCTCGTCGGCACCCACCGCGAGGCTGCGCAGCAGTGCGGCCGGGGTGATCATCTTCATGTAGGGGCACGAGGCGCGATCGTTGACCGGCTGGAAGTCCACCTCCGGTGCCGCCTTGCGCAGCTGGTAGAGCATCCCCACTTCGGTGGCGACGAGCACCTTCTCGGCGCCGGTCCGGGACGCCTGCTCCAGCATGCCGCCGGTGGACAGGATCTTCACCCGCTCCTCCGGCACGGTGCCCTCGCCCGCCAGATACAGCGCCGACGTGGCGCAGCCGCACTCCGGATGCACGAACAGCTCGGCGTCCGGGTTGGCCTCGGACTGCGAGGTCAGCTCCTGGCCGTTGATGCCGGCGTGCACGTGGCACTCGCCCGCCCAGATGTGGATGTTGTCGCGGCCGGTGACGCGCTTGACGTGGGCGCCGAGGAACTGGTC
>CAYVJJ010000082.1:0-3565 GCA_964451655.1 uncultured Mycobacteriaceae bacterium
ATCCCGCAGGAGGCCTTCGTCGCCGCGCTGTCCACCGAGCAGACCGGGGACAAGCCGAAGAAATGACCGGAGGCGCGTCCCCCGGAACCGGACCGCGGAGGAGGTTCCCGTGCTCTCGACCTGGCTGACAGAACGACTGGGGCTGACGTTGCCCCTGATCGGCGCCCCGATGGGCGGCCGCGCGGGGGGACGGCTCGCCGGTGAGGTGAGCCGCGCGGGCGGGATCGGCATGCTCGGCGCCGCCCGCTACACCTCGCCCGAATGGATCGCGGCCGAGTCCGCGGAGGCGCGCAGCCGCGGCGGCAGGCTGGGCATCGGCCTGATGACGTGGTCGCTCGACGCCGACGACACGCTGCTGGGCGCCGCGCTCGAACAGCGGCCCGAGCTGATCTCGCTCTCGTTCGGCGACCCGGAGCCGTACGTCCGTCGCGCCCACGACGCCGGCGCACTGGTGTGCTCGCAGATCAACTCGCTCGAGGACCTGCGGGTGGTCGAGTCGGCCGGAGTCGACTTCGTCGTGGCGCAGGGCAGCGAAGCCGGCGGGCACACCGGGCACGTCGCAACGCTCCCGCTGATGCAGATGGTCCTCGAGGCCACAGAGCTGCCGGTGGTGGTGGCCGGGGGGATCGGCAGCGGCCGCGGACTGGCGGCCGTGCTGGCGGCGGGTGCCGAGGGCGCGTTCCTCGGGACGGCGCTGCTGGCGACGCCAGAGGCGGACGGGCCGGAGTACGCGCGTCGCCGGGTGGTGTCCGCCGGCGGTACCGACACCGTGTACACCTCGGTCTTCGACCGCGCCCGCAGCCAGCCGTGGCCCCGGCGGTGGGGCGCCCGGGTGATCGCCAACGAGTTCACCCGACGCTGGGAGGGTCGTGACGGTGTCGCCGACGCCGAATTGGCCGCCACCTACGACAAGGACGATCCGGACATCGGCGTGGTCAATGCCGGGCAGGCGTCGGGCCTGGTTTCCGCGATCGAGCCCGCCTACGACATGGTGCGACGCATCGGCGAGGACGCCGCGACCCGGTTGGCCCGTCTGGGCTGAGCCGTCCTCCGGTCACCCGCGGTGCGCAGGGCGGAACCTGCCCGTCGCCACTTTCTTCTCGGCCCGGATCAGGTGCACCACCGCGTTGATGAGCGACAGGTGGGTGAACGCCTGCGGGAAGTTGCCCAAGTGCCGACCGGTGTGCGGGTCGAGTTCCTCCGAATACAGCTTGAGAGGGCTGGAGAACGACAGCAGCCGCTCGCACAGCCGCCGCGCCCGTGCGACCTCACCGATCTCGACCAGCGCCGCGACCAGCCAGAACGAGCAGATGCTGAACGTGCCTTCCTCGCCGTCGAGCCCGTCGTCGGTGGATTCTGTGCGGTAGCGCAGAACCAGACCGTTGACGGTGAGCTCGTCGGCGATGGCGAGCACGGTGTCGCGGGCGCGCGGGTCGTCGGGCGGCAAGAACCGTCGCAGCACCACCAGCAGCAGCGACGCATCCAGCTCCGTACCCCCGTAGTACTGCGTGAACACGCCGCGCTCGTCCAGCCCGTGCTCGAGGATGTCGGCCCGGATCTCGTCGGCGATCTCCGCCCATGTGCGGTAGTGCTCCTGCTCGCCGTGCATGCGGGCCAGTTTGGCGCCGCGGTCCAGTGCCACCCAGCACATGACCTTGGAGGCGGTGAAGTGCTTGGGTTCGCCGCGCACCTCCCAGATGCCGCGGTCCGGCTTGCGCCAATTCTCGATGGCCTTGTCCACCTGCTCGACGATGAGCGGCCACAGGAACTCGGGGATCTGATCGCGTGAGCGCAGGTGCAGGTAGATCGAGTCCAACAGCGCACCCCACATGTCGTGCTGCGCCTGGTCGTAGGCACCGTTGCCGATGCGCACCGGTCGGGCTCCCTCGTAACCGGTCAGGTGGTCGAGCGTGTCCTCGGTGAGCGTGCGCTCACCGCCGATGCCGTACATCACCTGCAGCGGCCTCTCGGTCCCGTCGGCGGAACTGCTGACTTCGGCGATATAGGCGAAGAAGTCATCGGCCTCGCGGTTGAGCCCCAGCGTGTAGAGGGCCCACAGGGCGAACGTGGAGTCGCGCACCCAGGTGTAGCGGTAGTCCCAGTTGCGGCTCCCTCCCGGGGTCTCGGGCAGCGAGGTGGTGGCCGCGGCCATCAGAGCGCCGGTGGGGGCGTAGGTGAGCCCCTTGAGGGTGAGGGCGCTGCGCTGGAGGTACTCGCGCCAGGGGTGGTCGGGGAACGAGCCGATGTTGATCCACTGGCGCCAGTACTCGGAGGTGCGCCACATCGCCTCCGCCGCCTCCTCGTAGGACTGCGGGGCGGGCAGTTCCGACCAGGACAGGGCGGCGTAGAGCTCGTCGCCTTCGGTCATGCGGGTACGGGCGCGGGCGTCACGGCCCTCCAGCCCCAGGCGCATGTCGGTCGTGAGCGTCAGCGCGGGCGCCTCATGATGCGGGTCCTCACGGTCGGGGGCCGCCCGTGCCGCGGCGGGACGGGGGCGGCGGCCCGGCGGCGGCACGGCCTCCGCGGTGGCCCGGTGATAGCCGTCGCCGAGGTAGGTCCACCGGGCGGAGCTGCGATGGTAGTCGAACGCCGGCTCGCAGGTCATCTCCATTTCGACGGTGCCGCTGACGCACCGGATCGTGCGCAGGAGGATGTGCTCGGCGTCCCAGTCGTCAGGGGTGCGCCGGTGCGTGCGGGACCGGGTCGAGCGGTTGTGCCAGGGGCCCATCACCAGCGCGTCGCGGACTATGACCCACCCGGTTCCGGTCTGCCAGGTGGTCTCGAGGATCATGCTGCCGGGCAGATAACGGCGCGCGGCCGGCACGGCGACGCCGTAGGGACTGATCCGGAAGTGACCGGCGCTGCGGTCCAGCAGTGACCCGAACACGCTGGGGGAGTCGGGCCGCGGCACGCACATCCACTCGACGGAACCGCTCGGCGCCACCAGGCAGTTCGCTTCGCAATCGGACAGGAACGCGTAGTCGGCGATCGGGGGGAACGAGGCGGTGTCCGGCGGCGGGACGGGGACCGGCTCGCGGTCGTCCGGCGCGACGGAGGCACTGCGGCCGCGGTCGCCCTCCGAATGGTGCGGCACCTCCGGCTGTCCGCTGTCCGCGGGCGCGGAGTGCGCGTCCCGGCCTCCCTGTGCGCGCGTGCTCTGCTCATGTCCCATGCGTCCCATACTGTCCCCAGGGCGCCGTGTCCGTCCACGCTTCGGAGGCGATCGGCGATGCGCCGGGCTGCGGCCTTCGGTGCGCTCGGCGGGGGCGTCGCGCGTCACCCCAGCGCGCGCCGGTGGCCGCATGCCGGCGGTGGATGTCTACGCTGGCCACGTGGATGCGATCGTGCGCTGGTGGGACGGCGTGGAACTGTGGGTGACGGGTCTTCCGTTCATCCTGCAGGTGATCGTGGTCATGGTGGTGCTCGTCCCGCTCGCCACGCTCGTCGCCGTCGGACTCGACATCGTGGTGTCGAAAGGTTTCGCGCTGTTCGGCCGGGGAGACGACGACACCGGACCGGCGCCGACCGTGGAGCGAGGCGGCGCCGATGATGGTGGCGCCGATGA
>CAYVJJ010000082.1:3665-9887 GCA_964451655.1 uncultured Mycobacteriaceae bacterium
GGTGCTGTCGAGGGCGGTGCCGGCGAGGGCGGTGTTGATCACGGCAGCGCTGATCACGGCAGCGCCGATCGCGGTCATGCGGAGCACCACGGGTACCACGGCGACGTGCGCCCGAGAGCCGCGCACACCGGCGAGAGTGAGGACTGATGCCCAGGTCACGTGTGACATTGGTGCTGTTGCTGCTGCTGGCCCTGGTGGTCGTCGCCTGGCTGGTCAGCCTACTGTGACGGCGCCCGCACTCGTGCGGACGGCCGCGGGCCGGCTGCTATGCTCTCGGCCGTGAGCACCGTCGGCACCTACCGCGTCCGCCATCGCCTGGCGTTGATCGCCGTGAGCATGTCCTCGGTGGCCGACGTCGACTGTCGCTAGTCCGATACCCGTCAGCAGGCGCGACAGTCCTGCACGCACTCCTCCCCGGACACATTCTCGTGCCCGATCCCCGGCATCCTGCCGATTGAGAGGGCACCGGACGACTGGATTGAGAGGGCACCGGGCGACACGGCACAGCAGCCGGGCCCCGGTCGTTCTCCGCAGTCGGCCCGCCCCCTGCGCGCGGGTCGCAGCACGGTGTCCCGTGCGCCCGGCCCTTCGCGTGGTCCTGTGGCCCGCCCGGGTCCGGGCCCTCGCCGGTCCGGCCACCGCGGCCCGGTGGCCGGGGGCCTCGAATGCTCCGTGTCCGCCGCCCGTACTGCCGAGCCCTGCACCGGCTCCCCGCACTCCCCTGGAAGGACGTCAGCAGTGAACCGCTTCCGTCGCCGCGCCGCCGCCGCGCTCATCGTCGGGATGGCGATGGTGGCCTCCGCCTGCGCCGGCGGCCCCGGCGATCGGGTCGGTGCGACGTCCGACCTGTCCGGCAGAACGGAGTTGATCCTGGCCTCTTCGGCAGCGTCACAACCCGGATTTGCGGCCGTGATCGACGGATTCCGGCACAGCCCGGCAGGGGCGGATCTGACGGTGACAGGCAGCTACGGGGCGTCCGCGGACCAGTCTCGGAAGGTCGCGCGCGGCATGCCCGCCGATGTGGTGAGCTTCTCGGCGCACCCGGACATGCAGCGCTTGGTGGACTCGGGTGCGGTGGACCCCACGTGGGATGCGGGCGCCGGCGCGGGGGTGCCGTTCGGCTCGGTGGTGGCACTGGTGGTGCGCGCGGGCAACCCGCTCGGCATCCATAGCTGGGATGATCTGCTACGACCTGATGTGCACGTCGTGACCCCCGATCCGCGGACATCGGGGTCGGCGATGTGGAACATGCTGGCCCCTTACGCGGCGAAGAGCCGTGGCGGACGTGACCGCGAGGCGGGCCTGGACTACGTGCGTGCGCTGGTGTCCGGGCACGTGACCGCGCGACCGGCCTCGGCCCGTGCGGCCACGGACCTGTTCCTGCAGGGCTCCGGGGACGTGCTGATCAGCTATGAGAACGAGGCGATCGAGATCGAGCGGGACGGAGCGGATGTGGAGCACGTGGTCCCGCCCGGCAACATCCGGATCGACAACCCGTTCGCCGTCACCACGCGAAGCGGACACCCCGACGGGGCGCGTGCTTTCATGCATTACTTGTATTCCCCTGAGGGCCAGCGGCTCTGGGCCAAGAGCGGGTTCCGCCCTGCGGACCCGGCGGTGGCACGCGAGTTCTCCGGGGAGTTCCCGGAGCCCGCGCACCTCTACACGGTGGACGACCTGGGCGGTTGGGACACCGTCTACGCCGATCTTTTCGAGGGTGACAGCGGGATCATCACCGGCATCTACGCGAAGGCCACGGGATGAGCCGCCTCGACCTGGCCTCCGATGCGCCTGCCGCGGCGCAGGATATGCGGACCGCCGGTGCAGGGCGGTCGGGGGCAACCGCCGGCGTCCCGGGCCGGCGGCGCAGACGGCGGACGCCACCGCTGGCGGGGGGAGTGGCGACGCTATGGCTCAGCATCATCGTGCTCGCGCCGTTGGCGGCGATCGTGGTCACGGCCGGCAGCGAGGGAGTCGGAGGCTTCGTGGACGCGGTGACGGCTCCCTCGGCGGTGGCATCGTTCGCCGTCGCCATGGGCTCGGCGGCGGCGGTCACCGTCATCAACGGGATCGCGGGAACGCTGATCGCGTGGGTGCTCGTGCGTGACGAGTTCCCCGGCAAGCGCCTCGTCAACGCGGTGATCGACCTGCCGTTCGCATTGCCGACGATCGTCGCGTCGATCGTCCTGCTGGCGCTGTACGGTCCCGACAGCCCCGTCGGGATCCACGTGCAGCACACCGCCGTCGGCGTGGCGCTCGCGTTGGCGTTCGTCACACTGCCGTTCGTGATCCGCTCGGTGCAACCGGTGCTGATGGAACTCGACCGCGACGTCGAAGAAGCCGCGGCCTCGCTGGGCGCCGGAAACCGTGTCATCGCCCGCCGCATCATCCTTCCCGCCCTGGCCCCGGCGATCCTCGGCGGTGCGGGGCTGGCGTTCTCTCGGGCGATCGGCGAGTTCGGCTCGGTGGTGCTCATCGGCGGCGGCATACCGCACAGGACCGAGGTCACCTCGCAGTACATCCGTGCGCTCGTCGAGCAGGACGACCAGGTGGGCGCCGCCGCCGTATCGGTGGTGTTGCTGGCGGCGTCCTTCGTCGTGCTCGCCGTGCTGCGGGCGGCCGCGGGGCGCAGTGCACGCAAGGAGGCGCAGGACCGATGACGACCTCGCGTGCGGGCGCCTACGCGTTGCGGTTCGGTGCGCTCGGCTATGTGGCGGTGCTGTTGCTGGTGCCGGTGGGCCTGATCCTGTGGCGCACCTTCGAACACGGCGTGGGGACGTTCTGGGACTGGATCTCGACCCCGGCGGCGGTGTCGGCGCTGAATCTGTCGCTGCTCATCGTGGCGATCGTCGTCCCGCTGAACGCGGTGTTCGGAGTGGGGATCGCTCTGGCGCTGGCGCGGAGGCGGTTCCGCGGCAAAGGGCTGCTGCAGGCGCTGGTGGATCTGCCGTTCGCCGTCTCGCCGGTGGTGGTGGGTACGGCCCTGGTGCTGCTGTGGGGGGCTGACGGGTGGCTGGGTTTCCTGCACGGGTGGGGGTTCCAGGTGATCTTCGCGATCCCCGGCATGGTGCTGGCGACGCTGTTCGTCACGCTGCCGTTCGTGGTGCGCGAAGTCGAGCCGGTGCTCGCCGAGCTGGGCGTCGACCAGGAACAGGCCGCCGCCACCCTCGGCGCGGGGCGCTGGCAGACGTTCCGGCGGGTCACGCTGCCCTCGATCCGGTGGGGGCTGACGTACGGCGTGGTGCTCACGGTGGCGCGCAGCCTCGGCGAGTTCGGTGCTGTCCTCATGGTCTCCTCCGGCCTGCCGGGGCATACGCAGACACTGACGCTGCTGGTGGAGGCGCGACACCAGTCGGGCAACGAGTACGGGGCGTACGCGGCGGCGACGCTGCTGATGATGGTGGCCGTGGCGACGCTGGCGCTGATGTCGATGATCGGACGCAGGCGGCGGGGGCGAGGAGGAGACGCGGCATGAGCGGCGGCACGACCAGGGACGACATGATCACGGTGACCGGGGCCCGCAAGACATACGGGGGCTTCACGGCGCTCGACGACGTGGACTTCGCCGTGCCCGCCGGATCCCTCACCGCCCTGTTGGGGCCCAGCGGTTCAGGGAAATCGACGCTGCTGCGCTCGATCGCAGGCCTCGACCATCCGGACCGCGGACGCATCGTCATCGGGGGCCGGGACGTGACGGGGGAGCCGCCGCAACGCCGCGGCATCGGATTCGTCTTCCAGCATTACGCGGCGTTCAAGCACATGACGGTCCGCGAGAACGTGGCCTTCGGCCCGAAGATCCGGCGCCGGCCGCGTGCCGAGGTCGCCGCCAAGGTGGACGAACTGCTGGAGGTGGTGGGTCTCAGCGGCTTCCAGAACCGGTATCCCGCTCAGCTCTCCGGCGGCCAACGGCAGAGGATGGCGCTGGCGCGGGCGCTCGCCGTGGACCCGAAGGTGCTGCTGCTCGACGAGCCCTTCGGCGCACTCGACGCCAAGGTCCGCGACGACCTGCGCGACTGGCTGCGGCGGCTGCACCGCACGGTGGACGTCACCACCGTGCTGGTCACCCACGACCAGGCGGAGGCGCTGGACGTCGCGGACCGGATCGCGGTGCTGCGCAACGGGCGCATCGAACAGGCGGGGCCGCCGCACGAGCTCTACGACACCCCGGCCACGGACTTCGTGATGTCGTTCCTGGGGCCGGTGGCCAAGCTCAACGGCGAGCTGGTGCGCCCGCACGACATCCGGCTGGACCGCGAGAGGATGCCGCAATCGTTCGCAGCCACTGTGACCCGGGTGGCGCACCTGGGCTTCGAGGTGCGGGTCGAGTTGCGTCCCAAGTCCGGCGCCGTCGGGCTCTACGCCCAGATCACGCGGGGCGACGCGCGGGTGCTGGGCCTGCGGGAGGGCGACACTGTCTACGTGCGGGCGACGGAGGAGGCGGCCGCGGCACCGGAATCGCACCCCATGTGACGTGTGCCACTTAGGGTGGGGGTATGGCGACGGGGAGCGCGGATCACGGCGGCGGCGGAACCGGCGCGGGCGGCGCCGGTCCCGGGGCCGGGCCGCGTGAACGCGGCGCGCTCGACGCTGACGCGCTGGACGATCGCGGGCTCGAATACGACGTGGTGGTCCTCGGCGGCGGACCTGCCGGCGAGAACGCCGCCGCGTATGCGATCGCCGGCAGCGGACGCACCGCGGCGATCGTGGAACCGGAGCTGCTCGGCGGCGAGTGCTCGTATTGGGCGTGCATCCCCAGCAAGGCCCTCCTGCGCCCGGTGGCGCTGCGCAGCGCGGCGTCCGCGATGCCCGGGATGGCGCAGCTGGTGGGGGACCGGGCCCTCGATCGGCGGGCCGTGCTCGATCGCCGAGACGGTTTCATCGGCCGCGATGCCGCAGCGGCGATGCCGGACGACGCGGGCCAGGTGCAGTGGGCGCGCGATGCGGGAATCGACGTGCTGCGCGGTGCCGGCCGGCTCGACGGTGAGCGGACTGTGACCGTGGAGGGCGCCGACGGAGGAGCGGGGGTCGGCCGCGCACGCACGGCGGTGCGTGCGCGCCATGCGGTGGTCCTGGCGACGGGGTCCACAGCGACGCTGCCGCCGACCCCCGGGTTGATGGAGGCGCGGCCGTGGACCTCGCGGGACGTCACTGCCATGACGGCGGTGCCGGATTCCGTCGTGATCATCGGCGGGGGTGTGGTCGCGTGCGAGGCGGCGACGTGGCTGGCCGCCCTGGGGGCGGACGTGACGATGGTGGTGCGGGGCCGGTCGCTTCTGCCGTCCGCCGAGCCGTTCGCGGGCGCACTGGTGGCCGAGTCGCTGCGCCGGGGCGGACCGGGGCGGCGTCCCGTGCGCGTCCTGTTCGGCACCGAGGCCTATGAGGTCCTGCGCGACCCGGTCGGTCCGCGCGCGCCGGGCGTTCCCGGTGCGGCCCCGGTCACGCTGCGCCTGGAGCCGTCCGGTCGCGGCGGAGCGGGTGGGGCCGCAGGATCGGTGACCGCCGAGGAACTGGTGGTCGCGGTCGGGCGGCGGCCGGCCGTCTCGGGTCTCGGGCTCGAGTCCGTGGGGCTGGACCCGGCCGCGGCGCCGGACACGGATGAGCACATGACGGCCACAGGGGTCGATGGCGGATGGCTCTACGCCGTCGGCGACGTGACCGGCCGTGCGCCTCTGACACACATGGGCAAGTATCAGGCCCGGGTGTGCGGAGACGTCATCGCCGCGCGTGCCGAAGGCAGACCGCTGGAAGGCCCGCGGTACCGGGCCTGGGCGGGCCACCGGGCGGTGCCGCAGGTCGTGTTCACCGACCCGCAGGTGGCATGGGTGGGGCTCACCGAGGCGAAGGCCCGCGGCGCGGGGGCCGACGCACGGAGCGTCTCGGTGGACCTGGGCACAATCGCGGGCGCCGCCCTCGAGCGTGCCGGCTACACCGGGCGGGCCCGGATGGTGGTCGACGAGGAGCGCGACGTGCTCATCGGCGCGTCGTTCGTCGGTCCGGAGGTGGCCGAACTGCTCCACGCGGCGACGATCGCGGTGGTCGGCGAGGTTCCGCTGGACAGGCTCTGGCATGCCGTGCCTGCGTTCCCCACCGTCTCGGAGGCCTGGCTGCGCCTCCTGGAGGCGTTGCGTGCGGGCGGGCGGTAGCCTCAGTCGTCGACACGGCACCGCGGCGACGGTGAGAACCGCGGCACGGAGTGGCTCGGTTGTACAGGGCACAGCGGTC
>CAYVJJ010000083.1:0-9881 GCA_964451655.1 uncultured Mycobacteriaceae bacterium
CCCCAGGCCCGGGCTCCGCCCACGCGCTGGTGTGCGCGCCGTGGGCGATCGCCGCGCCCATGATCCGGTGGTAGGAGGGGTGGAAATCGACCTCGTCGATCCGGTTGCCGTACCGGTCGTGGGCGCGCAGCTCCGGGGGGAACCGCTGCACCAGTTCCGCGTCGTTCTGGAACTGGCCGCCGCCCACCAGCGCCCCCACCTCCGTCAGGTGCGGCGTCGCCCAGGCCCCGCCGTAACGCTCCACCGCCTCGACCAGCGCGACGTTGCCGGTGTACTCGTTGATGTCCGTGCGCGGCGGCGCCTGATTGAACACCTCATGCGTGGCGTGCCCGCGGGGCGCGGGAGCAGGCGGGGGCGCGGGCGCGTCGCCGACGTGGGACTGCGTAGTGGTCATCTTCAGGCTCCGATCGCTCGACGGCAGAAACGCTGGATCTCGGTGACGACTTCGGCGTCGGAGGCGCGGACGGCGTCGGTGACGTCCCGGGGGGCGGCTGCACTGCCGGTAACCGGCGGCGCGTCCTCGGCCGGGGGCGTGAGCCGCCCGACGAGCGCCTCGGCGACGGCGCCCACCATCGCGGCCGCGGTGACGTCCGGCCGCTGCGCGGTCAGCTCCCCGGCGGCGATCCCCTCGCGCAGTACCGCCTCGCCGAGCGCCACATAGGAACCGCGGAAGCGCAGACGCTCCGCCTCGACTGCGGGATCCACCGGCTCGAAGAGCAGGGACCACGCCGTCCGGCGCCCATGCAGCGCCCGTGAGGCGAACGATGCGATGAGGGCGTCGACCTTCTCCGGCGCGCCCGGCCCGGCATTCCGCACCGCATCCCCGACGACCGCCAGTTCACGGCAGGCGGCGACGCGGAATACCTCCGCGAGCAGATCGGAGCGGCTCTCGAAATACGAGTAGACGGTGCCGACGCCGACCTCGCACCGGTCGGCGATGGTCTTCACCTTGGCGGCCGCGAACCCTCCGGAGGCCACCAGCCGGGCGGACTCCTCCAGGAGCAGGCCGCGCCGCTTCTGCGCTGCGGTGCGCGTGCGCTCCGTCGCCCGGTAGGCCATCGCGGCACCCCCTTCACCAAACATTGAACCACTATTCAATGCTTGGTGCCATAGCCACCACGCCGCACCCCTCGCCGATGACGCCCCTAGGGGTGCTGTCGCTCGCCGGCATCGTCCCGCTGTTCCGGAACCGGCGCTTCTCGCTGGCGGTATCGACCGCCGGAGGGAGATAATTCCCGACCGTGGACCCGGCGATGCCGGGCGGACAGGAGGACCCCATGGCGAAATGGTTCGACCTCGACCCCGTCGACGAGACATTCTTCGACACAGCCGCACACAGATTCGTGTACCCGATGCAGTTGCGCGCCGCTCCGGACGAGGTCTGGGCCGGGCTCACCGCGCCCCGACCGTTGCACTGGGTCACGCAACTCGACGCCGAGTACACCAGCGGGCCGCCCCACGGGATCGGCACCACCCGCAGGGTCACCGTCGGGCCCGGTCTTCTGCGCATGCGCGAGCATTTCTTCGTGTGGGACGATGCGGCACACCGGCACGCCTTCTACGCCGAGCAGACGACCGTGCCGCTGTTCCGCGCGTTCGCCGAGGACTACCGGATCAGCCCCGCTCCCGGCGGCTGCCTGTTCACGTGGACCTTCGCCTTCGACGCGCGGCGCGGTCTCGGCCCTGCGCTGCGGGCCGGCGGACCGGTCAACAAGGCGCTGTTCGGCGCCTTCATCCGCAACACCCGCACGCACTTCGGAGCGGCGTAATACGCGGACCGCACCCAGGACAGGAACGGCGTCGTACCGCGCCGGCACGGAAAGGATCTCCATGCGTTTACGCGACAACCCCACCGTCGAGGTGTCGACCCGTCTGCCCTGCAGCAGTGAGCGGGCGTGGGACTTGGTCACCGACATCGAACTCCCCACGCGCACGGACGGTGAACTCCAGAAGGCGCACTGGCTGGACGGAGCCGCCGGCGTGGCGGTCGGCGCCCGGTTCCGCGGCTACAACATGAACCCGCAGATGGGCGAGTGGCACACGGAACCCGAAGTCGCCGAGGTCGAGGAGGGCCGCCGCTGGGTGTGGCGGATCGGCCCCGCCGATGCGCCTGTCACTCTGTGGGGCTTCGAGGTCGATGCGGACGGTGACGGCGCCGTGGTGCGCCAGTGGGCCAAGGCAGGCAGCGGACACTCGCCGCTGTCCGACCTCATCGCGCAGCGGCCCGGTCGCGAGGGGGCCATCCTGGCTCAGCGGATGGCTGCCTGGCGTGCGGGGATGACCGCGAACATGACGCTGCTCGAAGAACTCACGGGCAGGGAGTCATCCGGCGTCTGATGCCGGAGACTTCTTGCGGCCTGACGCACCGCCAGGCTTCGTAGGATGATCGGTATACGGCGTCGCGGGCACGTCCGTCGTGGACCTGCCCAAACGCAGCGGCGTCTCCACTGCCGCGCAGGTTGCACCGGAGGCCCGTGAGCAGACGGACGCCGTGTTCACGCGCCGGCGGCGATCACTGACTCCGCTCCTGGTGGCGCGCGGCGTGGAGTGGACGGCGGCCGCCGCCCTGGCGACGACCACGGTCGCCGCCCTACTCCACGACGGCGTCGCTGAACTCCGTCGGATCCCCCAGGAATCCGCGGTGCGACGGCGGCCGGGCGCCGTCGACGTCGGTGACGCCCAGCTCCTCGGCCACTTCCGCGCCGATGAGAACGCGCCCAGAGCGTTCCATCAGCCGCGGATCGCGCGCCAGCGCGTCGATCACCCGCCCCGGGAACTCAGCGCTCTCCGCGTGCGCAGCGAACTGCTTGTAGGCCTCGGCGTTCGTGGAGAACGCCGCCGCTGTGCGCTCCGTCTTGAGCATCCCCATCCACAACGACACCGCCGCCACCCCGTACGGCCGCAGGTCGTGCGCCATGTCGTGGGCCATCTTGTCGACCCCCGCCTTGCCGGCGCCGTAGGCCGGGCCGTGCATGTAGCAGCGGGCGCCGAACGACGAGGTGTTCACGATGAGCCCCTCGCCGTTGTCCACCATCAGCGGGGCCGCATACCAGGAGGAGGCGTAACTGGAGCGCAAACCCACGTCGAGCACCACCTGCAGCGACAGCGGCTTCTCCCAGAACGGCCCCTTCCTCGCCAGGTCGTCGTGGACCACCAGCGCGTTGTTGACCAGGATGTCCAGCCGGCCGTGGTCTGCACGTACGCGATCGAACAGCGCCGCCACCTGCACGTCGTCGGCGTGGTCGCAGATCACCGGCACGCCAGTGCCGCCGCGCGCGGTCACCTCGTCGGCGGTGGCCTGCACGGTCCCCGGCAGCGGCGCATCGCCCTCGTTGCGGGTACGTCCGGTGACGTAGACGGTGGTGCCGGGGCCGGCCAGCCCCAGCGCGATGCCCTTGCCCGCTCCCCGGCTCGCGCCGGTCACCACGATCACCCTGTCCGAGGTCAAACCCATCTCACGCTCCTCACCACGACGTCGCCGGCCGCGCTGTGCAGTCACCGGCGCCCCGACTCTGGCACGCCCCGCGCGCCCGAGCGAAGGGCTGCGCCGACCAGGCGGGATGAAACGCAGCCGACCAGGCGGGACGAAACGCAGCCGGGACGTGACGGCCGGAACCATGGCGTTCCGGCCGCACGCGCGGCACCATCGACACCATGACGGATACCGCTGACGGCGCCGCCGTCCCCACGATCTCGCTGAACTCGGGCTACACCGTCCCCCAGCTCGGCTACGGCACGTTCAAGGTGGCGCCCGCCGACGCCGCCTCCGCCGTGGGCGCCGCCCTGGAGGCCGGTTACCGCCACATCGACACCGCGCAGATGTACGGCAACGAGGCGGAGGTCGGCGCCGGTATCGCCGCGTCCGGGATCAGCCGCTCGGATCTGTTCCTCACCAGCAAGCTCAACAACGGCAACCACCGGCCCGACGACGCGCGGCGCACGTTCGAGGAGACACTGGCCAAGCTCGACACCGACTACCTCGACCTGTTCCTGATCCACTGGCCCCTGCCGACGCTGTACGACGGAGACTTCGTCAGCACGTGGAAGGTCCTCGAGGAGTTCGCCGCCGACGGCCGGGCCCGCAGCATCGGCGTGTCCAACTTCCAGGTGCCGCACCTGCAGCGGTTGCTCGACGAGTCCGGCACCGTTCCGGCCGTCAACCAGGTGGAGGTGCATCCGCGGTTCGGCAATGAGCAGGTGCGCAAGTTCTGCATCGAGCACGGCATCGCCGTGGAGGCCTGGTCGCCACTCGCACAGGGCGCCGTGATGGACGAGCCGGTGGTCCGGGAGCTGGCACAGTCGCTGAGCCGCACTCCCGCACAAGTGGTGCTGCGCTGGCACATCCAGCGCGGAGACATCATCTTCCCCAAGTCCATGTCACCTGCGCGCATGCGGGAGAACTTCGCGCTGTTCGACTTCGAGCTCGACGGCGACACGATGGCGCGCCTCGCCGAACTGGATCAGGGTCCGGACGGGCGCGTGGGCCCCGACCCGGACACCTTCGACCGGGTCTGACCGTATTCACCGGGTCACCGCCTGCTGCAGTCCGTCGATGATGTGCGAGACCCATCCGACATATCCGGCCCCGTCCGGCGGTGTCTCGGACACCTCGACGACGGGCACGCCCACGCGCTCGGCGTCGCGGCGTATCGACTGCGCGGCGGGACCGTCCGCCTGAGTGTTGTACACGAGCGCGGATACCCGCCCCGATTCGAGCACCCCGCGCATCCGCGCGATGTCCGCCGGCGCCGGATCACTGCCGTGTTCGACGGCCTCGCCGAATTCGGGCGGTGTGAGGTCCTCGATGCCGGCAGCATCCAGCAGATAGTGCGCCACGGGTTCGGTGGACAGGACCGGCGCCGGGCGCGCCGCAGCGATCGCCTCGGTGCGTGCGCTCACCGCGTCCAACTGTCCGTGCAATGCGGCGGACCGTGACCGGTAGCCGTCGGCGTTCCCGGGGTCCAGCGTGGCCATCTCCTCCGCGAGCGCGTCCGCCACCGCGTCGACGGTGTCGAAGTCGAACCAGACGTGCTCGTTGGCTTCCCCGTGGTCGTGACCGTCGCCGTGGTCGTGACCGTCGCCGTGGTCGTGACCGTCGCCGTGGTCGTGGTCGTCGCCGTGGTCGTGGTCGTGGTTTTCCGGGGCCGTCAGCGCGTATGCGTCCACCAGGCGGGCGCCGCCCCCGGTGGTGTGGACCATCTCCCCGACGAAACCGTCGTACCCGCCGCCGTTCGCCACGATGATGTCCGCATCGGCCACCGCGAGCGCATCGCCGGGTGCCGCCTGGAACTCATGCGGGTCCACACCCGCGGGGATGATCGACCGCGTATCGACGGCGTCGCCCCCGACCGCCGCGGCGATGTCCCGCCATACGGGAGTCGAGGCCACGACCGTGATGCGGTCGGTACCGGCCTGGCCGCCGTCGTGGGCTCGTCCGCCGCCCGAGCCGCACGCCGCCGTCGTCAGCACTGCGGCCAGCACCACAGTGGCCGACACCGCCCCCATTCCTCGCAACGATCCGCCCTTGCCCGCCGTTCCGGCCATCTCCACCCGATTCCTTCCGTCTGGGAACGCCCCCGGTTGCCGGCGTTCGCACCGCCCACTATTGCACATGATTTTCATATTCGATAAGACGGGCGTCAGGCGCTAGGCTCCCTCGCCATGCACCATCTCCCCGACACACCCCGCCGACCACGGCGTCGGACACGGCGGATCCCCCGAGGCGCGGAACTCTGGGCGAACGGCGGCGTCTCACCCCTGGCGCGATGGGTCGCCGTCCTCCTGACGGCCGCGGCCGTCGCGACGATCGCCGGCATGGCCGTCCTGTGGCCCCGCGGTTCTGCGCCCGCCGTCCCCGAACATCTCGAAGTGACCGCCGGAATCGGCGTGCACTCCGAATCCGGGCAGGTCATCGCTGCCGGTGAGGGGCGGTGCGACTCGCCCCTCACCGGCACCGCCTTCCGCGCTTCATCCACTGTCGTCACGTTGACGGGAGGCGGTTGCCGCCAGGCTCTTGTCGAGATCGAATCCGGTCCGGACGCGGGCTCGCAGACTCTGCTGTCCGCACAGGAAGGCCCCGGGCAGCCGGATCTGCAGGCGGGCGATGACATCCGGCTCACCCGCACTCCGGCCGGAGACACCGCCGTCTACGCCTTCGAGGACTTCTCCCGCGGGATGCCGCTCGCCTTGTGGGCGATCGCCGCGGCGGTCGTCGTGTGCATTGTGGGCGCCTGGCGCGGCGTACGGGCGCTTCTGGGGGTCGCCATCGCACTCGTGGTGGTGGTGGGCTTCACACTGCCGAGCATGCTGCACGGGAACGCGCCGGTCGCAGTGGCGTTGGTGTCGGGCTCGGCGATCCTGTTCGCAGTGGTGTACCTGGCGCACGGGGTGAACCTGCGTTCCTCCGCCGCGCTGCTGGGCACCCTGGCCGCGCTGGGTCTCGCGGCACTGCTTTCGTGGTCGGCGATCCGGACCGCGTCCCTCACGGGGCTGGCCGAGGAGAACAGCGTCACGATCCAGGCCGTCATGGGCTCGGTGTCTGTGACGGGCCTGCTGCTGGCCGGTTTCATCATCGGGTCGCTCGGCGTCCTCAACGACGTGACGATCAGCCAGGCGGCCACAGTGTTCGAGCTCGCCGCCGTGGACCGGACCCTCGCCCCCGCGCGGCTCTTCACCCGGGCGATGCGCGTCGGTCGCGACCACATCGCATCGATGGTCTACACACTCGTGCTCGCGTATGCCGGCGGGGCGCTGCCGCTGTTGATCATCTTCACCCTCTCCGACCGCCCCCTCCTGGACATCATCACGAGCGACGTCGTCGCGGTCGAGGTCGTCCGCTCGCTGGTCGGGGCCATGGCGGTGGTGGCCTCCGTGCCCCTGACGACGATGCTGTCCGCGCTGCTCACCCGCGGCGCCGCCCCCGGAACGCTCGACACCGGCGTGGGCCACAGCCACTGACGCCACCCACCGCCGCTGAGGACGTCGGCGACTACGAAAAACGACAGGCACCACGAACAACGACAGGCACTACGAACAACGACGGCCATGACCGTGCGGCGACGTTGTGCCGGCGCACACACCGCAGTTCACCAGGCACGTTGCTTTTTATCGTATCCCAACACTAATCTTTTCGCCGTGCCGAACTTTTATCGTCTTACATGCGTAACACTGGTGGCCGTCGCTGCGGCGCTCGCCGGCTGCGATGCCCGCCCTGACGGCGCGGATGGCCGCCCCGTCGTCCTCACCACGTTCACCGTGCTCGCGGACATCGCGCGGAACGTCGGGGGCGGGCACGTGTCCGTGGAATCGCTCACCAAACCCGGCGCGGAGATCCACGGGTACGAGCCGACGCCGGGGGACATCACGCGCGCGTCGAAGGCGGATCTGATCATCGACAACGGCCTGGGCCTGGAGAATTGGTTCGGACGATTCGTCGCGGACCTCGATGTACCGCACGTCGTGGCGTCGGACGGCATCGTCCCCCTCCCCATCACCGCCGGCGGCGACACCGGCAGGCCCGATCCGCACGCCTGGATGAGTCCGCGCAACGCGGCGCTGTACGCCGGGACCATCGCCGGCGCCCTCGCCCGGCTGGACCCTGTGCACGCGGAGGACTTCCAACGGAACGCGGACCGCTACGGCGATCGGCTCGTCGAGGTCCAGCAGCGTATGACCGATCGGCTCGCCCGCCTCCCGGAAGAGCACCGGGCGCTGGTCACCTGCGAAGGCGCCTTCTCGTATCTGGCGCGCGACGCCGGGCTCAACGAGAAGTTCCTGTGGCCTGTCAACTCCGACACCCAGGGCACCCCGCAGGAGGTCGCCGACGTGATCGGGTTCGTGCACGACAACGGCGTGCCCGCCGTCTTCTGCGAGTCGACCGTCTCCGACAAGCAGATGACTCAGGTGGTCGAGGCCACCGGCGCCCGGTACGGGGGCACGTTGTACGTCGACTCCCTGAGCAGACCGGACGGGCCCGTCCCGACGTACCTGGACATGATCCGGCACAACTCCGCAGTCATCGCCGACGCCCTGGAAGGGGACCCGCAGTGACACCGGCCCGGACGGTCCCGGCGCACCCGCACCCCGCCGTGCACGCCCGGGGGATCACCGTGCGCTACGGGGACGACACCGCGCTGGCCGACGTCGGGTTAGACGTCCACCGGGGGCGGGTCTGCGCACTCGTCGGCATGAACGGCTCCGGCAAATCCACACTGTTCAAAACGCTGACAGGGCTGGTGCGGCCGGACGCGGGACGTATCCGCATCGCCGGCACGGCACCCGCCGACGCACGCAAGGCCGGGGACATCGGGTACGTCCCCCAGAGCGAGGAGGTGGACTGGGACTTCCCCGTGTCGGTCCGCGATGTCGTGATGATGGGCCGCCATGTGCACCAGGGTCTTCTGCGCCGCCCGCGCCCCCGTGACGTCGAGGCGGTGGACCGGGCGCTCGCCCAGGTCCGGCTCTCCGATCTCGGGGGCCGCCAGATCGGCCGGTTGTCGGGCGGTCAGCGCAAGCGGGTCTTCATCGCGCGGTGCATCGCGCAGGGCGCGCAGGTGCTGCTGTTGGATGAGCCGTTCGCCGGCGTGGACACGGCGTCGCAGGCGACGATCGTGCGCCTGCTGCGCGCACTGGCCGCGGATGGCCGCACCATCGTCGTGTCCACGCACGACCTGCAGGCTCTGCCCCGGCTCGCCGACGAGGCGGTGCTACTGCGAAGGCGGGTCCTTCTCCATGCACCGATCCACGAGGCGCTGCGGCCCGACCACGTCGCCGCGGCGTTCGGCCTGGCCCGGCCCGACGGGGCGGACGGATTCCCGAGGCCTGTTCCCGGAGCGGGGCAGGTGCACGCATGACCCTCTACGACGCGCTGATCGAACCTCTCACGTATCCGTTCATGACCCGGGCGATCCTCACCACCGCCGCCGCATCCGTGGTGTGCGCCGTTCTGTCGTGCTGGCTGGTGCTGCTCGGCTGGTCGCTCATGGGCGACGCCGTGTCGCACGCCGTGCTGCCGGGCGTGGTGCTCGCCTACATCGCCGGCGCGCCCTTCGCCGTGGGTGCGCTGGTGTTCGGTCTGCTCGCGGTGGTGCTGATCGGCGTCGTGCGCGGCACCAGCCGGATCAAGGGGGATGCCTCCATCGGGATCGTGTTCACCGCCCTGTTCGCCGCAGGTCTGGTGCTGGTGTCGGTCACGCCCAGCCACATCGACCTGAATCACATCGTGTACGGCAATATCCTCGGCGTGGGCCGCGCGGACATGCTGCAGGTGACGATCCTCGCCGCCGTCGCACTGGCGGTGCTCGTCGCCGCCCGGCGCGATCTCACGCTGTACGCGTTCGATCCCGTCCATGCACACGCCATCGGCCTGCCCACCCGCCTGCTCGGGGCCCTGCTCCTGGGCATGCTGGCGGTGACATCCGTGGTGGCCCTGCAGGTGGTGGGAGTGATCCTGGTCGTCGCGATGCTCATCGTGCCCGGGGCGACGGCGCACCTGCTCACAGACCGGTTCGGCAGGATGCTCCTCATCGCACCCGCCGTCGCGCTGCTCAGCTCGGTCACCGGCATCTACGCGAGCTACCACCTGGACATCGCCTCGGGCGCCACCGTCATCCTGGCCCAGGCGGCGGTGTTCGCCGCCGCCTATCTGCTCGCGCCACGGCACGGTGTGGTGACGCGCCTGGTCGGGACGGCACGGCGCAGATCGGCCCTCCGCGCCGGTGCATGACCGACGGGGAGGGCCGATGGGGAGGGCCGGTGGGGAGGGCCGATGCGCGGAAGAGGCCCCGATGCACTGCGGCTCTAGGCCCCGGAGACCTCCTTGCGGATGCGGTCGACCACCGACGAGTCGGCCAGCGTGGTCGAGTCACCCGGCTCGCGGTTCT
>CAYVJJ010000084.1:0-9855 GCA_964451655.1 uncultured Mycobacteriaceae bacterium
GGAAACCTCGTGGGAAGGACAGGCGACGATGAGCATGCTCGAGCGCGTGCAGGAGCCCGCGGATCTGCGCGGGTTGAGCAGCGTCGAGCTGGAGTCGCTGGCCGGGGAGATCCGCCAGTTCCTCGTGCAGCGGGTCTCGGCCACCGGCGGTCATCTCGGCCCCAACCTGGGAGTGGTGGAGCTCACGCTCGCGCTGCACCGCGTCTTCGATTCCCCGCACGACCCGATCATCTTCGACACCGGGCACCAGTCGTACGTGCACAAGATCGTCACCGGCCGCGGCGACCGTTTCGACACGCTGCGGAAGAAGGGCGGGCTGTCCGGGTACCCGTCGCGGGCGGAGAGTGAGCACGACTGGGCCGAGTCCAGTCACGCCTCCGCGTCGCTGTCGTACGCGGACGGCATGGCCAAGGCGTTCTCGATCTCGGGACAGGACGACCGCACCGTCGTCGCCGTCGTGGGCGACGGCGCGCTCACCGGCGGCATGTGCTGGGAGGCGCTCAACAACATCGCGGAGGGGCCGGACCGGTCGCTGGTGGTCGTCGTCAACGACAACGGCCGCTCCTATTCGCCGACGATCGGCGGTCTGGCGACCCACCTGTCCGGCCTGCGGCTCCAGCCCGGCTACGAGCGGGTGCTGGAGAACGGCCGTCGATTCGTGCGCGGTGTGCCGGTGGTGGGGGAGCCCGCCTACAAGGTCCTGCACGGCATGAAGACGGGGATCAAGGACGCCGTGAGCCCGCAGGTGCTGTTCACGGACCTGGGGTTGAAATACATGGGACCCGTCGACGGGCACGACATCGAATCGATGGAGACCGCGTTGCGGATGGCCAAGGAGTTCGGCGGCCCGGTGATCGTGCACGCCGTGACCCGCAAGGGGATGGGGTACGCCCCGGCGGAGAACGACGAGACCGACCAGATGCACTCGGTGCGGGTGATCGACCCCGCCACGGGGATCGCCAAGTCCGCCTCCGAGCCGGACTGGACCTCGGCGTTCTCGGCGCACCTGATCGAGCGGGCGGCGCAGCGGACCGACATCGTCGCCATCACCGCCGCGATGGGCGGACCGACGGGCCTGGTCGACTTCGGCAGGGTGTATCCGGACCGCTTCTTCGACGTCGGCATCGCCGAGCAGCACGCAGTCGCCTCGGCCTCGGGCCTGGCGCTGGCGGGCATGCACCCGGTCGTGGCCGTCTATTCGACGTTCCTCAACCGCGCTTTCGACCAGCTGCTGATGGACGTCGCGCTGCTCAAGCAGCCGGTCACCCTGGTGCTGGACCGTGCGGGCGTCACCGGCTCCGACGGCGCATCCCACAACGGCATGTGGGACATGTCGCTGCTGGGCATCGTGCCCGGCATCCGGGTGGCGGCACCGCGGGACGCCGAACGCCTGCGCGAAGAACTCGATGAAGCGCTGGCCGTGGATGACGGACCGACGGTGGTGCGATTCCCCAAGGGCGCGCTGCCGGCCGCAGTCCCTGCGGTCGAACGCGTCGGGGGTGTCGACGTGCTGGTGCGGACCACCGGCGACGATCCGCAGGACACCGCGGCCTCCGGCCTGGCGGCAGGGGACGGCGGCCCGGTGAACGGATCCCGCTCGCCGTTGCCCCGCACGGACGTGCTGATCGTCGGCGTGGGGCCGTTCGCGTCGATCGGTGTCGAGGCGGCGCAGCGTCTGCGGATGCAGGGCATCACCGCCACCGTCGTGGACCCGCGTTGGGTGATACCGGTGCCGGACGCGGTGGTGCAGATGGCGCGCGAGCATGCGCTGGTGGTCACCGTCGAGGACGGCGGTGTGCACGGCGGGGTCGGCAGCGGGGTCTCCGCCGCCCTGCAGGCGGCAGAGATCGACGTGCCCTGCCGCGCGATCGGCGTGCCGCAGCGGTTCCTCGACCACGCCTCGCGGGGGGAGGTGCTCGCGGACATCGGCATCACCCCGGAGGCGGTGGCGCGCGACATCACCGCCTGGGTGGCGCGGCAGGATTCCGGTGCGGGCCGGCGGGCGGCTCCCGAGGCGACGTCCGCGGGCGCGGAATCGGTCCGCCGGGCGGACGTCCGCTCCGGCGCCGGGCGCGGACACATCGCCGCCGGCTGAGGCCGATCCTGCCGCGTGCGGCGGATCGGCGGCGGGCAGGAGCGGCGCTCAGGAACCGGCGAGCCGCGCGAACGCCCGCCCCAGCGGTTCCGCCGTGAGCGTGCATTGCCAGTCGCGGGCGCCGGCGTCGTGCATCAGGACGTCGATCCGCCCGGCCTGCCCGCCGCGGGTGCCGTATCCGGAGTCCGGCACCCCCTCCCAGCACAGTTCGCGCAGCACCCGCGGCTCGAGGAGCGTGTCCGCGGGGAGGTCGTTCTCCTCGGCGACCGCCGCGACCGTCTCGCGCGCCGCGGCCAGCCGGTCGGCCGCCTCGGGCCGCGCCGAGGCCCACCGGCCCGTGGCCGGCACGCGCCCGGGCGGCCGGACGGGCGGAAGGTCCTCCTCGGGGAGGGCGCGGGCCTCCTCCAGCGCCTCCAGCCACAGAGCCGAACGCCTGCGTTGACGCGGCCCGCCGAACACCTTCAGCGCCCGCAGCTCACCGGTGGTGCGGGGATCGGCGAGGACGGCGTCGACGATGGCCGAGTCCGGCAGCACCCTGCCCGGGGCACGGTCCAGCGAGCGGGCCAGGGTGTCCCGGGCCGTCCAGAGGGACCGGACCGCAGCGAGCCGGCGGCGGCCGTGCACCTTGTGGATCCCGGAGGTTCGGCGCCACCGGTCAGGTTTCGGGGCCGGCGCCGGGGCGCGGCGCACGTGCTCGAACTCCTCGCGGGCCCACTCTGCCTTGCCCGCCGCACGCAGGCGGCCGTCGAGGACGTCCCGCAGTTCCACCAGCAGCTCCACGTCCAGCGCGGCGTAATTGAGCCAGTCGTCGGGCAGCGGACGGCGCGACCAGTCGGCGGCCCCGTGCTGTTTGGCCAGCGACAGCCCGAAGTGGCGCTCGACCATGGCCGCCAGGTTCACCTTGCCCTGGTTGAGCAGACGGCCGGCCAGCTCCGTGTCGAACAGTGCAGCCGGGTGCAGGCCCAGCTCCGCCAGGCACGGCAGGTCCTGGTCCGCCGAGTGCAGCACCCACTCGAGCGGGTTGAGCGCGTCCGCCAGGGCATCGAGTCCACCCGCGGAGACCGGATCGACGAGCGCAGTGCCGGCCCCGGCGCGGCGCAGCTGCACCAGATACGCACGGCCCCAGTAGCGGTAGCCCGACGCGCGCTCGGTGTCCACGGCCACCGGGCCGTTGCCGGCGGCGAGGCGCCGCGCGTAGGCGGCGACCTGGTCGGCGGTGGTGAGCAGCGGCGGCATCCCGTCGCGCGGGCCGGTCAGGGGCGTGGCCGCCGCAGCCGTCCCGGACCCCGAGTGCGTAGCCGTCCCGGACCCCGAGTGCTCTGTGGAAGCGTCGGGGACCGCGGGCTGCGGCGGGGGTTGCGGGGAACCGGGAGGGGACTGTGCCATGACGCCCGGTCAGCGCGGGGTCTCGGAGGGGCCGGTCCCGGCCGGGACCCCGGCGGGCCCGGTGCCGCCCTCTGCGTCTGCCGCCTGCACCAGGTCGTTCAGGGCGCTTTCCATGGCGTCGGCGAGATCCCACAGGTCGGGGCTGAGTTCGCGGCAGGCGATGAGCCCGATGTTGAGCTGACCGGCCAGCGAGAACACGGTGATGTTCAGCCCGGCACCGTGGAACACGGGTCCGAGCGGGTACATCGCCTCGACGCGTGCGCCCAGGAAGTACAGCGGGATCGGCGGGCCGGGGACGTTCGAGATCACCAGGTTGTGCACCACCGGGTGGCGTTCGGCCAGCCGCAGCCCGGCATAGGCGCGCATGGCCATGCCGAACATGTTGGCGCCGGAGAACTGCGCCCAGTCCTGCATGAGCGTGGCGCTGATGGCGTCCTTGTGCTCCTTGGCGATGTCGCTGTGTTCGGAGATGTAGCGGATGCGGTCGGCAGGGTCGGCGATGTTGGTGGCCAGGTCGGTGAACATGCCGGTGACCTGGTTGGTGCCCGGACGGTCGGACTTGCCGTGCACGGACACCGGGACCATGCCGACCAGCGGGTTGTCCGGCAGCTCGTCGTTGTCGTCGAGATACGTGCGCAGCGCCCCGGCGACCATGGCCAGCACCACGTCGTTCACCTTGACGCCGAACGCGTTCTTGACCTTCTTGACGTCGTCGAGCGGGACCTGGCCGTACGCGATCGAACGGTGGCCTGTGATGGTGCCGTTGAACGAGGTGCGGGGCGCGGAGAACGGCACCGGCATGGCGCGGCCGTCACGGGCGCGGCTGATCCAGCGGGGCACCACGGCCAGCGTCCCGGGGAGGACCTCGAGCAGGCGCAGCGGCCGCCGGGCCACCGAGGCGAGCCCGGAGGCGGCCAGGGACACGGTGCTGGCGCCGCCGGCGCGCTGCGCGACGAGGTCCGGATCCAGCGGCGGGGCTTCGGGTGTGAGGCTGCACAACTGCGACATCATGTTGGTGCCGGTGATGCCGTCGACCGTGGCGTGGTGCATTTTCGACATCACGGCCACCCGGCCGTCGGCGAGGTCCTCGATCACCCACATCTCCCACAGCGGCCGGGCGCGGTTGAGCGGCTGTCCGGCGATGCGCGCGCACAGCTCCGAGAGCTCCTTGTCGCCGCCCGGCGCAGGGACGGCGATGCGGTGGAAGTGATGGTCGATGTCGAAGTCGTCCGCGTCCACCCACACGGGGTGATCGAGGTTGAGGAACGAGTCCTGCAGCTTGCGGCGGAACCCGGGCATCGCCTTGATGCGTTCGGCCAGCTCGTCTTTGAGCTTGTCGAACGTGTACCCGCCCTCGACGGTCGAGCCGTCCAGTTTCAGCAGGCCGCACACGTGCAGCAACTGCGAAGGCGTTTCCAGATAGAGGAAGCTGGCGTCCAGCCCGCTGAGGCGTTCCATGACCCCGATCGTAAGGGGTCCGCCCGGCGGCTGTGCGCCGTATTGTCACGGGCGTTGGAAAACCCGGTCCCACGGGCGCGGGCGGCGGCGCATGCGCTGCCTGCACCCGGTCGCGGGCGCACCCGGCGGGGCACGCGGTACCGGGAAGGCCCCGCGTATCCGACGGGGCCGCGGGATATCGTCGGTGGATGGTCAACGGATACCTGATCAGGCAGGCGTCGGCGGCGGCGTTGGCGGCGGACGTCCTCCGCCCGCCGAAGACGATGGCGACCTCCGTGTTCGCCATGTTCGGGGGGTGGCTGGGCTCGGAACTGGCCCCGCACGCCCTGGCCGCCCTGGCCGTCGACAACGGCCGGCAGGTCCTCCGGCACGGGGTCCGCAGCCGGTCGGACGCGGCGGGACTCGCGTTCGGCGCGGCGGCCGGTATCGGATTCGCGGCGTCGCTCGCGGTCAGCCGTCGGGCCGGCGGTGCGGTGGCCGACGCGTTCGACACGGATCTGCCGGTACGGGAACGTGAGCTGCTCGACCGGGTGCCCGATGCGGATCCGGCGGTCCCCGTGCGCGAGCTCGCCAACCCGTTCCGGATGGCGCGCCCGGGGGTGGTGCGGCGCCGGAACCTGACCTACGGGGACGGGTCCAGACGCATGCGGCTCGACGTCTACAGCCGCGGCGACAACCCGGGCGGTGCGCCGATACTGCTGCAGATCCACGGCGGCGGCTGGGTGATCGGCAACAAGGACCAGCAGGGCATCCCGCTCATGCAGGAGATGGCCTCGCGGGGGTGGGTGTGCGCGGCGGTGAACTACCCGCTCTCACCGCGGGCGCGCTGGCCGGAACACCTGATCGCGGTGAAGAAGGCCGTCGCCTGGCTGCGCACCCACGCCGCGGAGCTGGGGGCGGACCCGGAGTTCATCGCCGTCACCGGTGGCTCGGCCGGCGGGCACCTCACCGCGATGACCGCGCTCACCGCGGCGGACGCGGCGCTGCAGCCGGGCTTCGAGGACGCCGACGTGGCGGTGCAGGCGGCCGTGCCGATGTACGGGGTGTACGACTTCGCGGGGGAGACGGGGATCAAGGCCACCGTCCAGCGCGTGCGCTCGGCGCTGAGCCCGATGGTCCTGGGGCGCGGGGCGGCGTTCCCGGAGGCCTACCGGGCGGCCTCGCCGCTGGCGCACCTGACCCCGGATGCGCCGCCGTTCCTGGTGGTGCACGGGACCAACGACGTGTTCATCCCCGTCGAGGAGGCACGCATCTTCGCCGGCCGGCTCCGTGAGCGATCGGAGCAGCCGGTCGTGTTCGCCGAGATCCCCGGCGCCCAGCACGCCTTCGACGTGTTCCCGTCGGTGCGGACGGTGGCGGTGGTGCGCCAGGTGGCGCGGTTCCTGGAGTGGTCGCTGCTCAGGACCGGCCGCGTGCTGCCAGATCGGTGACGCCCTCCGGCGGCAGCCCGGCCGCCTGGGCCAGCAGCTCGCAGAACGCTTCCACGTGGGCGGTGATGCCGGACTCCTCGGGTGTCCAGGAGGCGCGCATCTCCAGCTGGTGCGCGCGCGGCGGGCCCGCGATGTCGCCGTAGCGCACCGAGGTGGTGGAGGTGACCGTGCCGCCGAGCGAGTTGATCGTCACCCCGCGGTTCTGCAGCGCCTCCTGCAGCCAGCTCCACGCGACCTCGGGGAGCAGCGGGTCGGCCGCCACGGAGGGGTCCAGGTCCGCCTGGACGTAGGAGACGAGCCGGAACGTGCCGTTCCATGCGTCTCCGCCGTCCGGATCGTAGAGCAGGATCAGTCGCCCGAAGGCGTCGCCCTCGGACTGCTCGGGCACGGGAGCGGACTCGTCGTGGCGCACCTCGGCGCCCACGGCGAAGCTGTACGGGGCCAGGCGCTGGGGCGGGCGTATCGGTCCGAGTTCGATCTCATGGCGGACCGACGCGGCGTTCATCGCGTCGACGGCGACGCGAAAAACCGCGGGTTCCGCCTGCAGTCCGGAAGTCATCACGCCGGGGACGCTAAACCCCTTGTAGCCGCGGACCGGGGAGGCGCGCCGGGCGGTGACGGAACCGTTGCCCGCTCACCGATGCGGCGTGTCCGCGCGGGCATGGCACGCTGGCGGGTGGACATCCGATCCGTCACGAACACGTGACCGCGATCCGCGGCCCTGTGCGCGATCGCGATCCGCCGGCACCGAGAGAAGATGTGAGCATGCCTGAACACCCGTCCCGCCCGTCCGATGCGGCGACATCCCCGGCGGGGCAGCCGGGCGGCGCCGCGCGCCGGGATCTCGCGCACGCCCCGCTGATCGCCGCGGCGCAGGGGCGCACCCCGTCGCGCCGCCCCGTCTGGTTCATGCGGCAGGCCGGCCGATCGCTGCCCGAGTACCGCCGCGCCCGCGAGGGCGTCGGGATGCTCGAATCCTGCTTCACCCCGGACCTGGCGTGCGAGATCACGCTGCAGCCGGTGCGCCGGCACGACGTGGACGGGGCCGTGCTGTTCTCCGACATCGTCGTGCCGCTCAAGGCTGCCGGCGTGGACGTGGACATCGTGGCGGGCCGCGGGCCGGTGATGGCGCAGGCCGTGCGCTCGGACGCCGAGGTCGCCGCGCTGCCGCGGCTGGTGCCCGAGCAGGTCGGTCCCGTGGCCGAGACGATCCGGCTGCTGGTGGCCGAACTCGGTGAGGTGCCGCTGATCGGGTTCGCGGGCGCACCGTTCACCCTGGCCTCGTATCTGGTCGAGGGCGGACCCAGCCGCAACCACGAGCACACGAAGGCGCTGATGTACGGGTCGCCGGACACCTGGCACGCGCTGATGGGCCTGCTGGTGGACAACACGATCACGTTCCTGCGCGCGCAGATCGACGCCGGCGTCGACGCGCTCCAGCTGTTCGACTCCTGGGCGGGGGCGCTCTCGCTCGACGACTACGTCCGCTACGTCAAGCCGCACTCCGAGCGGGTGTTCGCGGAGGTGGCGTCCGCGGGAGTGCCGCGGATCCACTTCGGCGTGGGCACCGGCGAGCTGCTTGCGGCGATGGCGGACGCGGGGGCCGACGTGGTGGGCGTCGACTGGCGCATCCCGTTGGACGAGGCGGCCCGGCGCATCGGCGGCGGGCACGCTCTGCAGGGGAACCTGGACCCCGCGGTGCTGTTCGCGGACGAGGCCACCGTGCACCGCAAGGCGGTGGAGGTGATCGACGCGGGCGAACGTGCCGTGCGGGCGGGCGCCACCGGGCACATCGTCAACCTGGGGCACGGGGTGCTCCCCGACACCGACCCGGACATGCTCACGCGTCTGGTCGAGTGGGTGCACGAATACTGATGGCGGGGAGGAATCCGGCCCCGCACGTGGCGGTCGTCGGCGGCGGGATCAGCGGCCTGGCGGCGGCGCACCGCGTGCGCACCCTGCTGGGGCCGGGGTGCGGTATCACGGTGTTCGAGGCGTCCGGCCGCGTCGGGGGCAAACTGCGCACGGAGAGCGTGGCGGGCGTCCCGTTCGACGTGGGCGCGGAGGCGTTCCTGGCCCGGCGCCCCGAGATCCCGGCGCTGCTGGGGGAACTCGGGCTGCAGGACCAGGTGGTGCACCCCGCAGGCCGGTCTCCGCGGCTGCGGGCCGGCGGGCGGCTGCACCCCGTGCCCGGCGGCACCCTGATGGGCGTTCCCGCACGGCCGGGGGCGCTGTCCGGACTTCTGGGGCGGGCGGCGTCCGAGGCCGAGCGCCGCGATGCCCGCCCGCTGCGGTGGGACCCGGGCTCCGACATGAGCGTGGGGGCGCTGGTGTCCGAACGTTTCGGGCCGGAGGTGGTGCGGCGCTGCGTCGACCCGCTGCTCGGCGGCGTGTACTCCGGGTCTGCGGAGACCATCGGGGTCCGTTCCGCGCTGCCGGCGCTCGCCGCTGCCCTCGATGCCGGGGCACCGTCGCTGCGGCGCGCGGTCGCGGACGCACAGGATGCTGCGCGCCCCGGGGCGGGGCCGGTGTTCGGCGCGCTGCGCGGCGGCTACGCCCGGCTGATCGACGCGCTTGTGCGGGCCGGCGGCGCGACGGTCCGCACGGGGACGACCGTCACCGGCCTGTTGCGCGACGGCTCCGCGCGCCCGGGCCGCTGGCAGCTGACGGCCGAGGGAGCCGGCAGGGGGGACGGGGCAAAGGCGGCGGAGGCGGCGAGGTCCGGGGGGAACCGGTTCGACGCGGTCGTCCTCGCGCTGCCTGCGCCCGATTCCGCGCGGCTGCTGCACGACCTCGCACCGTCGGCGGCGCGGGAGGCGGGGCGTATCCCGCTGGCGGACTCGGCGGTGGTGGCGCTCGCGTTGCCGGACGGCGTCGCACTGCCGGACGCGTCCGGGATCCTGGTGGCCACGGGGGAGGAGGGCGTGGGCGCCAAGGCCTGCACGCTCTCGGGGAACAAGTGGCCGCACCTCGCCGAGCAGGCCGGGGCGGCGGGAGCGCAACTGCTGCGGCTGTCCTACGGGCGGTACGGGGCCTCGGACGTGGTCCGCGAATCGGATGGATCCCTGCTCGCTCAGGCGCGCAGCGACCTGCGCGTGCTGCTGGGCGTCGATGCCGAACCGATCGGCGCGCACGTGCAGCGCTGGTACGGAGGACTGCCTCAGTACGGTCCGGGGCACGGTGAGCGTGTCGCGGCGGTCGAGGCCGCGGTGGGCGAGGTGCCCGGGCTCGCCGTGGCGGGCAGCGCCTGGCACGGGGTGGGCGTGCCCGCCTGCGTGGGTGCCGCGCGCGCGGCCGCCGAGGCGGCGGTGGCGGGGATCGGGCACTGACCGCGGCTCCGCGTGACGGACCGGGGCCGCATGACGGACGGGGCGGTCCGGGGAGCGGGAAGAGGGGCCGGATGTGACGCCCGCGACGGCCGACGCGCCCTCGTCGGTGGCAGGATGAGGGCATGGCGAAACTCGACTACGCGAAGCTCAACTCCAC